>JAGMZX010000022.1:0-45613 GCA_018005585.1 Candidatus Hydrogenedentota bacterium
AGGGGCGAGACGTGCCTCGCCCCTGTGAAATGCAGGCAAAGCCGGCTTGGTCCTTGCAAGGGTGTTTTCACATCGAACGCGCGACCTCGCTCGTCATGCGGGGCCTCGGGACAGCCGCTAGGCGAACTTGACCTGACGCAGGTTGGCCGCGAGTTCGCGGGCGGTCTGGAATCGCTCGGCGGGCGCTTTCGCGACGCATTTCAGGACGACCTGGTCGAGCAGTTCCGGGATGCCCTCGACCAGTTCGCCCGGACGCGGCGGGTTTTCGGTCTGCTGGCGACTCAGCACGTCGCCGTCCAAGAAGTAGGTCTGTCCGGTCAAGATCTCATGCAGGACAAGACCGAGGGCGTAGAGGTCGGTCCGGGCGTCCACTTCTTCGCCGCGGCACTGCTCAGGCGACATGTAGCACGGCGTGCCCATGACCATATTCGGGCTGGTGAGGCGCATGCCGGTGCCCTTGGCGAGGCCGAAGTCCATTAGTTTCACGAGGCCGCCGCGGGCAATCACGATATTGTCCGGCTTGATGTCGCGGTGGACGATACCGGCGTCGTGGACGGCCTGCAGCGCGGAACATACCTGGCCGATGATGTTGATAGCCTCCCGGGGCGGGATATGCTGCTTCTGCCGCGTGTACCTGTGAAGATCCATTCCCTCTATATATTCCATGGCAATATAGGCGCGGCCTGCGCTGTCGCAGATGTCGTAGATACTTACGATGTTCGGGTGCGAGACCTTGGCTGCGGTGCGCGCCTCGCGCAGGAAGCGCATCCGGTATTCGTCCGAGCCATCGAGCAGTGTGCCCAGGAACTTGAGCGCGACTGGCCGGTCGAGCTGGGTGTCGCGCGCGAGGTAGACGACACCCATGCCGCCGCGTCCCAGTTCCTTTTCAATACGGTAGCGCGCGCCGATGGCGTTGGCGACCATGGTCATGATTTGCGTGGCGTCGTCCGGTCCGGAAGCGTGCTCCGTTCCCATTGCGCTGCCGGCGGGGAAGGCGGTGCGACCAAGGCCGTGTCCCATCGAAATGCGAGACTCGATACTGGACAGCCGCGTCTTGACATCGCGATACCCGACGTTCACGCTCTGGATCTTGAGCAGGACCTGCCTGGATTTTTCGAGTTCGCCAAGCTGTTCATAGGCCAGCGCGAGCATCCAGAAATACTCGATGTTTCCGGTGCGGACTCGTTCGCCCATGAGGTGGTTTTCGAGGGTTGCGGTGCAGTGGGCATAGTCGTGGAGTTCGTAGAAGCACCGGCCGAGCAGGGCGCGGGACTCATTGAAGTGCTGATGGTCTTCTTTCACGTTCTGGAACATCGCGATGGCGCTGTCCCATTTGTCCGCATGCACGAGAGCAAAGCCGGCGCCAAAAAACTCGCCTGCTCTTTCGTAACACTCGGCGGCGCTGACGGGGTCGAGCGCCTTCGAGAAGCAATCGCCCGCCTTTCGCCATTCCTGGCCGCCGCGGTAAGCCATGCCGGCTTCCTTCCAGAGTTGCTTCGATTCGTAGTAGCGCGCGCCGATGAGCACGGCCTCGCGTTCTTTGCCTGCTTGCTTCTTGCAGCGCGCGGCGTCCTCGAGGCGGCCCATGTGCAAGAAGACGTCGCCCGCACGATTGAAATCGCCGGCGGCCATAAAGAGGCGGGCGGCAAGGTCAAAGCGCTGCGCGGCCTCAAAACGGGTTGCCACGGCCTCCGCGAGCGCGCGCCTGTCTGCCTCGGGGAGTTTGTCCTTGCCTGCTGTCTCGCTCAGCAGGGCGTAACACTGGTCGGCGGCTTTGACCTGAAGGTCGCCCCCGTCGCGCGTCTGGGCGAAATAGTTCTTGAACATCGCGGCGGCCTGCGGGTAGCGGCCCGCTTTTGCATAGGCGGATGCGGCGCCGGGCAAGTCGCCCAGTCTGGCATATGCTTTCGCGGCGGCCATGTCTTTGCCCTTTTCCGCGAAGAAACGCGCGGCGGTGGCGTAATCGCCCGCGCGCAGGAGCATGCGCGCGGCCTTGAGCGTCTTGCCGGCCTTGGCCCATTCCATTGCGGCGCGCCGCTTGTCGCCGGCCTTGCGAAACCAGCGGGCGGCCTCTCGAGGCCGGTTCAACGAAGCATAGATCTCGCCGAGACGGTCATAACGCTTGGCGCGTTTCAGAGGTTCGATCGTGCCTTCGAGGTCCTTCGTGGCTTCAATTGACTGCACAAACCTGGAGTCTTGCGGACCCAGAGGGGAAGCGGTGGTGCCATCGAGCACGACGGCATCGCGCAACTTGCGTTTGCGCACGATACGCAGAAAGTAGAGGTACAGTTCGTAAATGACGAAAAGGATGACAATCGAGAGCAGGATTTTCAGGACCAGTGGCCAGGGCGGGTCCAGCGGTTGTCCTTTGAAAAACCATTGCTGGATGAGCCCGAGGAATTTGCCTAATATCCCATCCCAATACCAGGAAATGAACTTGCTCATGATTAGCACCCCGCGGGAAACGGCCTCGTTACCCGCGCAACATCGTAAAGCATGCCTTTTGTGTAGCGCAAGCGTGTCGGGATTCGCCCCTGCGAGGGCAGAAAGAGCCGTCTCTGAAACATTTGAAACTGTACGGAGTTTACAGGCAGAATAGCGTCACGAAAGGCCCTGATTGGCGAGTCTTCACCGGGTAGCACGAACTTGGATGCGGCGGCGCTGAGCGGGGAGGTGGTGTGCGCGAATCCCGGTCTATTCTGGGCGACAAGAGCCTCTGTGCTTTTGCCGAGGAGGTGTTTCGTTTGAGGTACGCGATCATTTCAGACATCCACGCGAATCTGGAGGCGTTCGAGGCTGTCCTGGAACGGATCGATGTACTGGGCGTGGACCAGATAGTCTGCCTCGGCGACGTGGTAGGCTACAACGCCAATCCGAATGAGTGCGCCAATCTGGTGCGGGAACGGAAAATCCCCACCATTATGGGAAATCATGACGCAGTGGCATGCCTGCTGGAGGAGCCGTGGGGCTTCAATCCGGTGGCGCTGGCTGCCGCATTGTGGACCCGAGAACAGCTTTCCGAGGAGAATCTGGCTTGGTTGCAGGGCTTGCCGGGACAGATACGGACCGAGCATTTCATGGCGGTCCATGGCGCGCCCGGCGACCGGGACATGTATCTGTTCGGCTGGGAAGATATCAGCGCCCATTTGCCGTTCTTGGAGGAGAGCGGAAGCCGCTTATGTTTGTTTGGGCATACGCATACGCCCGGGATATTCTCGGCGGACGGCGTTTACACAGTGGACGACGAGGGCAAATTCTTCTTGACCGGCGAAAAGGCCTTTTTCATAAATCCGGGTTCCGTGGGACAACCGCGGGACGGCGACCCGAGAGCGGCCTTCGGTTTGTTGGATACGGAGAAGAATGAATACGAGCAGGGACGCGTAAGTTATCCGGTTGAACGCGCGTACGCGCGAGTTATCGAGGCGGGATTGCCGCCGTTTCTGGCGGAACGGCTGACTATGGGCCGCTAACCAGTGGGACGATTCGAGAATGAGGCAGGCAAACATATCGCGCAGCACGGCGGAGACGACGATCACCGTTGTGCTGAAGCTTGACGGCGAAGGCAAGGCCGAGGTGCGCACGGGTGTCGGTTTCCTCGATCACATGTTGACGCATATCGCGCGGCACGGACTGTTTGACGTGACGGTGTCCGCCAAAGGCGACCTCGAAACGGATGCGCACCACACGGTTGAAGACATAGGCATCTGTCTGGGCAAGGCATTTCACGCCGCAGTAGGCACGCCGGCGGGATTGTCGCGCTTTGGCCACGCGGTCGTGCCGATGGATGATGCGCTGGCGGAAGCGGCGGTGGATTTCTGCGGCCGGCCGTTCCTGGCATTCGAAGCGGCCTTTGCAAAGCCGCAGGTAGGTGAATTCGACGTGGAATTGACGGAGGAATTCTTCCGGGCATTCGCGACACACAGCAAGGTGACGCTGCACCTGCTGTTGCGGCACGGGAAGAACGTGCACCATTGCATCGAAGCGCTGTTCAAGGCGTTCGCGCGCGCCATGCGCGAGGCCGTGCGCATCGACCCGCGGATAGCGGGCATTCCTTCGACGAAAGGGACCTTGGAAGCGTGATCGCGATTGTTGACTATGGCCTGGGCAACCTGCGCAGTGCGCAAAAGGGTTTGGAGAAGGCCGGCGCGCATGCCGTTGTCACGGATAATCCGGTGCGGATCGCGGCGGCGGACGCCGTCGTGCTGCCCGGCGTCGGCGCGTTCAAGGACTGCTATGATGGTCTGGCGTCGCGCGGATTGGTTGGGCCGGTAACCGAGGCCGCTAACAGCGGGCGGCCCTTTCTCGGTATCTGCGTGGGGCTGCAATTGCTGTTCGAATCCAGCGAGGAAGGCGAAGGCTCGCGCGGCTTGGGTATTTTCCCGGGCCGCGTCGTCCGTTTTCCGGACCTGCGCCGGGCCGGTCTGAAGGTACCGCACATGGGCTGGAACCGCGTGACGCGGACCGGACAGGACTGTCCGTTGCTTCCGAATGGCGATGCGCCTTACGCATACTTTGTCCACAGCTACTATGCGCAACCTTCAGACGCGCGGCTGGTGCTGGCGACCGCGGAGCATGGCGTAAGCTTCCCGGCCATCGTCGGGCGTGACAACGTGTTTGCGGTCCAGTTTCATCCGGAAAAGAGCCAGGAAGCGGGTATCGCGCTGCTGCGCGCGTTCGCGAGACTGGCAGAGGGCGGGACATGATCAAGCGTATCCTCGTGCCTACGGATGGCAGTGATGCCGCTGCGGTGGGCGTTCGCTATGCGATTGCCCTGGCGCTGAGGTGCGGGGCCACGGTATGCGGACTGCACGTGGTCGACGTGAAATTGCTCGAGGGGCCTTTTCTGCGCGATTTGTCGGCCTCGCTCGGGACGGCGCCTTACGTGAACTACCAGGGCAACATTGCGCTGCTGCTGGAAGAGCGGGGTCGCGCTGCCCTTGATGCATTCGAGCGGATGTGCGCGGAAGCGGGCGTGCCCTGCGAGGTGGCGCAATCCACGGGCATCGTGCCGCGTGAGATTGTGGAACGCAGCGGCCTCGCGGACGTCGTGGTGATGGGCAAGGGCGGAGAACACAGTCCCTGGCTCGAAGGCGTGCTGGGTTCGACTACCGAGGCAGTCGTGCGGCGCTCTCGCCAGCCCGTTCTCGTCACCGGTACGGACCGGCTGGGCAGCGAGAGACTTCTGGCGGCCTACGACGGCAGCCCGCACGCGGACCGCGCCCTGAAAGTGGCGGCGGAATTGTCCGCTGCATGGAGAGCGGCTTTGCACGTGTTGGTAGTGGGCGATGAAACGTGCGCGGATTCCGCCGCGGAAGCGCGCCAGTACTTGCTGGCTCACTCCGTAGAGGCGGCCTGGGAACACCGTGGCGGCGATCCGCGCGAGGAAATCGTGGCGTACGCCAAGACGTTCAAGGCTGACCTCCTGATTATGGGCGCGTACGGGCACAGCAAGGTGCGCGAACTCGTCCTTGGCAGCACGACGAACTACACCGTCCGCCATGCGCCGTGTCCCGTGCTGCTTACACGCTAGCACGAGGACCGGCCGGTGGCGCGTTCGCCGGGCAGATGGCATTGAGGCATGGCGGGAAGGGGACCGGTCGTGGCAGGTGTTGCAGATAGTCGCGTCCCATCAGGGACGCAGGGAAGGCGTAATAATGCATGCAGAAGAGGCATTGGAACGAGTAATAGCGTCAGTAGGCGACCTTCCGGCGATGCCGGCGGTGGTTTCCGAGGTCCTGCGCATGACGGAAGACCCTGCCTCGGAACTGGCGCAGGTGGGCCGGACCGTTCAGGCCGACCCGGCGCTGACGGCGAAGATCCTGCGCGTGGCCAATTCCTCGTATTACGGGATGAAACAATATGTGGGGACGCTGAAGCTGGCGCTCGTGATTCTGGGGGTGCGCGAGATTCGCAACATTGTCCTGGGCATAAGCGTATTCGAGACGCTGCGCTCCAAAAGCGACGACGTGCGCACGGGACAGGAAATCTGGTCGCATTCCCTGCGCGTAGCCGCGATTGCCAAGAGCCTGGGCGCGGAGATGGGCCTGGGCTTACAAGGAGAAGAATTCATTACCGGGTTGCTTCACGACATCGGCAAGATGGTGCTGCTTTGCCAGTTGGGCAAGGGCTACGCCCGTATCTACGATGAATACAAGAACGATCAGCAGGCCCTGTACACGGTCGAACAGGAGGAGTTCGGATTCACAAACGCCGATGTGGCCATGGCGCTGGCGCGGCGCTGGAACCTGCCGCAGGGACTTGCCGACGCGTTGTGGTATCAGTACCCGGACCCGGACCGGCCTTTGAGAAACGCCAAAGACCCCAAGCTGGCCGCAGTGGTCCGGATTGCGAAACGCGCCGCGCGCGACGACTTTAGTCTGGCCGAAGCGACGGCGATAAAGGCTCTGCAGGACACGGAGGCATGGGAGTCGCTGGAAGGAGTGAAACGGGTCATCACGCCGGACATGCGCCGCGAGGTTCTGGCTCGCTTTGTTCAGAAAGTCACGGAAGGCCCGGAGATTCCGTTCTGATGCAACTGTGGCCGTGCACCGCAAGCATGACGGCACAAGGCTGATATAGGGTAGGCTATGTCCAAGAAAGAAAAAGTGACCCTGGTACGGTCTGATGATTTCGAGAAGGTCGACCAGGAATTGACCGACGCCATGGCCCTTCTGGATTCCGCGAATGACCGCGTGAATGCGCTTTTGCAGGCGGCGCCCGAGTCGGAGAGAAGCGCTGCCGCGCAAGCACCGTCGGCGGACGGCGCCGCGGAGGACGCCGGGCGGGCGCCCGAGGGACAGGGGTGAACCCGAGAGCCTATCCGGCGGTGCCGCGGAACCGGGCTTACAATGAGCCTGTGCGCGGGGAATCACTCCATATATTGATGACGGATCCGCACTTGGCGGGTGGTGGTCAGGTCCGTTACGTTTCGAATCTGGCGCGGGAACTGCGCCGGCTTGGTTATCGCGTTACTATCGGGTGCAAAGGCGGCAGCGTGCTGGTGGCGCGCGCCGCGGAAGCGGGCGCGGAGCCTTATGACCGGTTCGCGTTCAAGGGCGGGCTGAGACCCCGGGCCTGGGCGCGCGATATCTGGCAGGTGAAGTCCTATATTCGTGCCGCATCGCCTGATGTGATCCACGCAAGCGGTTCTCAGGACCACTGGGTCTGCGCCCTCGCGAACCGCCTCATGGGGAGGCCTGTCTGCCTGGTCCGGACCCGGCATAACACCTATCCGGTGAAAGACCACCTGCCCAACCGCGTGCTCAACCACGACTGGACCGACTACCAGATTGTCGTCTGCGATGTCGTGCGGCGGAACCTGGCCGCCCAGCGGGCGTTTGACGCGGACCGCATGTGCTCAATACACAACGGGGTCGATGCCGCGCAGTTCCGGCCCGACCCGGGACTCCGCAGCCAAATGCGGGCCGCATTCGGCTATGGGGAGCAGGACTTTGTGTGCGGCATAGCGGCGCGGCTGGTTCCTGCCAAAGGGCACGAGTTTCTTTTCAAGGCCGTCGCCGCGATTCGGACAAGCGCGCCGCACGTCCGCGTGCTCGTGCTGGGGCAGGGCGACCTGGAGCAGCCGCTGCGCGCGCTGGCGGACGGCCTGGGTATCGCGGATATCGTGCAGTGGGCGGGTTTCCGCGAAGATATGGCCGCGTGCGTGCAGGCCTTTGACGTGGGCGCGCAGCCGTCCATCGACTGTGACACGTCGTCGTTCAGCCTGAAGGAGCAGATGGCCGCGGAGATTCCCGTGATTGCCTCGGATTATGGCGGCCTGACGGAAATCCTCACGGACGGGGTTGAGGGCTACATCGTGCCAGCGGGCACGGTGACGCCGCTTGCGGATGCCTTGCGGCGCCTGTTCAAGTCGGATGCGGACCGGAAGCGCATGGGCGCGGCGGGCCGGCAGCGTGTCTTGCGCGAGTTCACAATCGAGGTGTTCGCGGCGCGTACGGTCGAGGCCTATCACCGGGCAATATCGGTTCACCGCGAACGCAGGGGAAGACCGTCGTGATTGTCGCGCACTTGGATGAGCAGATGGACTGGCGCGGCGGCGAGCAGCAGGTCAGCTGGCTTGTGCAGGGACTTGCCGCGTCCGGCCACGGCGTGATCCTGGCCGGAAAGCCGAAAAGCGCGTTTCTGCAATCCGACCATGGAGGAATTACCGCCGAGCGGATAGAGCTCCCAGTGCGCGGTGAATGGGACGTGTGGTCTGCGCGGCGTCTGGCGCGTATCATCCGCGAGCGGTCCGTGGATATTGTGCATGCGCATACAAGCCACGCTCATGCTGTCGCCTGTATGGCGCGGAATTGGGCGGGACGCGGCAAAGTCGTGGTGTCGCGGCGCGTGGATTTCACGCCGCGCCGCGGACCGCTCAATCGCTGGAAGTACCGAGCGCCGGACCTGTTTCTTTCGGTGTCCCGCAAGGTCGATGAGGTGCTGGCGGCATACGGTGTTCCGGCGCGGTTGCGCGCGGTCGTGCACAGCGCGGTTGACCTGTCACGGGCTGAGGCGCCGCCGTTGTCGCGACTCGAACTGGGTGTCCCGGAAGCCGCGCCGTTGCTCGTCACCGCGGGGGCGCTCGTTGGACACAAGGACCACGCCAATCTGGTTGACGCGATGCCCGCGGTACGGCACGATTTCCCGGGAACACGGCTGCTTATCGCGGGCGACGGCAAGTTGCGCCGGGAATTGGAGAGACGCATCACGAACCTTGGGCTGGAGGAGTGTGTCACGCTCCTGGGGCATCGCTCAGACGCGCCGCGGATTATCCGGGCCGCGGATGTGTACGTGTCGTCGAGCTGGTCCGAAGGGCTGGGCACGTCGGTCCTGGAGGCGCTGGCGGGCGGCACGCCCGTGGTCGCGACGATGGCGGGCGGGGCCGCGGAGATGGTGCTGCCAGGCGAGACGGGCTACCTCGTGCCTTGCCGCGACCCGGAGGCGCTGGCCGACGCGATCGTGATGAGTCTGCGATACCGCGACAAGGCGCGCGCCATGGCCGCCCGGGGAAGAAACCTGGCAATCGAACAGTTTGGGGTCGAACGGATGGTCCGGGAGACTATTCGGGCGTATGAAATGCTGCTGCGGTAACGAGCGCGCCGCGATCAATCGCCTTCGCCCAGTTCTTCGAGATACTCTCCTTCCGTGTTGACGTTCCAGACGTTCGCCTTGTCCGTTTGGCCCGCGATGATGTTGTCTACGGCTTTCATTGCCGTGAGCATCGAGTGATCCTGATTGTTGTATTTGTGCATGCCGTTGCGGCCGACCAGGAACAGGTTCTCGACGGGGTCCAGACATGCGCGAATTTCGTCAAATCGGTTATACGCGCCCCAATAGGCGGGATAGGCCTTTTCGACGCGGACCACGACACCGTCCAGCACATCTCCCGGCACGACCGCGCCGAGCCGCGCCAATTCCTTGGACGCCAGATCGAGTATCGCTTCGTCGGAGAGGCGCCAGACCGCGTCGTCCCGGGTGCAGAAATACTCGAGGCCCAGCCAGTAATGGTCCGGCCGCGCTACCATATAGCGGCTCCAGTTGTTGTAGATCTGCAGTCGCCCCAGTTTCACGTCTGGTTCCTGGACATAGAGCCAGCTGTCCGTCAGCGGGCCTTTCGCAGCGCCTTCGTGAAGGCGCAGTTCCCGTACGCACATGCCCACGGTGATGAAGTCCCGGTAACACAGGCCCTGCGCCACTTCGCGCACCGCGTCCGGCGGCGCGGGGTCGAGTCCCGCGACTACTTCGGACACCGGCATGGACGAAAACACGAAGTCGGGCGTGAAGCGTTCGGTCTCTCCCGTTTGCAGATTTACCGCGCGCACCTCCGTAATGCGATTACCGGCAAGGGCGAGCCCGGTGACGCGCCGGTGATGGAGCAGCACCCCGCCGCGTTCCTTCACACGCTGTGCCGCTTCTTCCCAGAGTTGTCCCGGACCGAACTTCGGATACAGGAAATTCTCTGCCAGCGACGTGCTCGTTTGCGCTGCGTCGTGCCGCGCCAGCCGGAGTTGGCCGCGCAACCAGTGGCCCAGCGCCTTCGCGACGGACAGGTCCTTGATGCGTTGCGCGCCCCATTCGGCGCTGATGGCGTGGCACGGCATGCCCCACACCTTTTCCGTGTACGACTCGAAGAAAGTGTGATACAGGGCGTCGCCGAAGCGGTTGATGAGGAAGTGTTCCAGGTTTTCGACAGGCCGAACGGGCGAAATGGCCCGGCGCAGGTAGCTGAGGCCGATACGCGCCATCCGCTGCAGGCCGAGTTTGCGCAAGACGGAGGGCGTCAATCGCAGCGGATAGGGGAACAGCTTGCGGTCGAACAGGATGCTCGATTTGCGCCCGCGCAGCAGCATGACGCGGTCTTCGATATCGGGATCCGGGCCATCGCGCGCCCCCTGCACGTGGCGCGACCGATTCTGGTAGCGCAGGGTGATCGCATTCGCGTCGCAACGCTGCAGCGGCAGAATGTTGAACCACCAGTCGAGCACGCGATCGGATTTTGAAAAGAACCGGTGCCCGCCCATGTCGATGCGATTGCCCTGAAATTCGTGCGTGCGCGCCAGACCGCCGACATAGCCGCTGCGTTCCAGAACTACCGGAACGATGTCCGTGCGCGTGGCGAGTTCATAGGCCGCGGTGATGCCCGCAGGACCCGCGCCGATGATGATGGCGTGTCGCGACGTTACAGGAGCCATGCATTGCCTTTTCTTGACTTATCCCGCTGAAACATTGCGCATTTCAGGACGGTGACGGCATTCTAAATGATGGACCGTACGGGATGAAATTGCGAGACCGGATGCAGGCGTGACGGTGTCTTGTTTGGGCGGTAGCATTCACGTGAGGACGCGTCCCAGCCAAGGGAGGCGGTTGGACGATGTTCGAGGTAGTGCAGACAGGATGGGCTCTGCCATAAGGGCGCGCCGCACAATCGCAACCAAGGGGACGGGCGTGGTTCCCTGCGAGGGGACCTCTGGTGCGCGCGCCCGGCAGGACCGATGGCGGCGCGGACAGCGGGGCCTCCAATTCGCCCTCCGTCATCGCCCCGGGCAGTGGCCAGCATACCCCTGCCCGCCGTTCCAGCGGTTGGACGCGCCGGTGCGAGGCTCAGCTGGAATAATGCCGGAATGGGGTGGAAGCGGGGATCGTCGCGTGATACACTGCGTCGCCGAAGCCGAAGCAGGGACTGTAGTTCATGAATATCTTCACGAAGACGAAGACGATCTACGATTTTATCAAGTGGCGGGTCACGTGGGACTGGCGGAACACGCACTATAGGTACACGGTGCCGGGCAACCCGCGTTTCATGGGGCCGCGCGACGCGGTGAAGCTTATTCGCGACGGCGCGGTGGTGGGCCTGACGGGCCTGGGCGCAAACATGCGCGCGTCGATCATGTATTGGGCCATGCGCGAGGTGTTTCAGGAAACGGGGCATCCGCGCGGGCTGACGCTCTTGTGTCCCGGCGGTTTCGGCGGGCGCGGGCGCGTGCCGGGCACGCCGGAGGAACTGGGGCTGGACGGGCTCTGCACGCGCCTCTTCACGGGGCACACGGAGACGTTCAAGTCCCTCCTGCGTCTGGCGGACCAGGGCAAGCTGGAATTGCAGTGCATCCCGCAGGGCACGTTTATCCTGCTGATAGCGGCGATGGCGGATGGCGCGGAATCGCTGTTGACGGACACGGGCTGTGGCACGTTCATCGACCCGCGCGTCGGCCCGGGTTCGCGGGTCATGAACACGGGTCCGCAGTACGTTCAAGTGGAAGACGGGAAGCTGCGGTACACGTGCCCGAAACTCGACGTGGCGGTGTTCAATGTGCCGGCCGCGGACCGCAAGGGCAACCTGTACGTGAAACGCGCGGCCATGATCGGCGAGAGCCGCGAGATGGCGCGGGCGGCAAAGAGCAACGGCGGCATCGTGATTGCGAATGTAGGCAAGATCGTCAAGGAGGGTTACGACGAGGTGTTCCTGCGCGCGGACGAGGTTGACGCCGTCGTCCATTATCGGAGAACGGAGCAAACCGGCTCGAAGTACCATCGGCGCCCGCTGAAGTTCCTGACCACGGAGAGCAATCTGTCGCTGGACGAAGCGATTGAGCGCGTGCGCTACGTCAACCGGCTCGTCGGCGTGACGCCGCTGCGCTCGGAAGTTGACGCGGCCGTGGCGCGCCTTGCTGCGGTCGTGTTCGAAGAGCGCCTGCGCAAGGGCTGCCTCGTCAATTTTGGCGTGGGCATGCCGGAAGAAGTGTCGCGCCTGCTGTACGACAGCGGCCTGTTCAAAGACATGACGGGCTTCACGGAAAGCGGCGTATTCGGCGGCGTAGCCGCGCCGGGCATCTTCTTCGGCGCGGGCATTAACCCGACGGAGGTGGTGTCGTCGGCGGAAGCGTTCCGGCGCATGTACCGGCATCTGGACGCGACCGTGCTCGGGTTCCTGCAGGTAGACGCCGACGGCAATGTGAATGTGTCGAAACGCGGCGAAGGCGCGATCAATTACGTCGGTCCGGGCGGCTTCATCGACATCACGACGTGCGCGCAGCATATTTTCTTTGTAGGCGCATGGATGGCCAACGCGAAGTTCGCCATTGCCGACGGCGGCATCCGCGTCGAAAAACCGGGGCCTGTGAAGTTTATGGAACGCGTGGACGAGATCACCTTCAGCGGCGTGGAAGCGCTCAAACGCGGCCAGAAGGTCTTCTACATCACGCACGTGGGCGCGTTCCGCCTGACCGAACGGGGCATGGAATTATTCCGTGTCATGCGGGGCATCGACGTGCAGCGCGACGTGATCCAGGCCACGCCGATGAAGATCGTGCTGCCCGAAGACGGGGCGCCGCCCGTTGTCGATGCGTCGGTGATTACCGGCCGCGGCCTGAAACTGTCCCTGCCCGCGTAAGGCTATTCGAGCGGCTCGAGGCGCACCATGCGGAACTCGATGGGCGTGCCTTCGCTCTGCAGGCCGATGTAGCCGTCCGTTACCGTGCATTCCGTGGCGACGTTCTGCAATATGCCATTTACGTACACCAGAATCCGGTCTCCCCGGCATTCGATCATGTATTCGTTCCACTCGCCCAGCGGTTTTTCTGTCGCCGTTTCCTTCTTCGGCACGCGGCGGTCGATCTGGCCCTTGTGCTCCTTGAACTCCGTGCCGCCGATGACCCAGAAATCGCCCGCGTTGCCTGACATGAGTTGCGCTTCGATGGATTTCGGCCAGACTTCGTCCTGGTCCTGGATATGCAGCAGCACGCCGTTGTTACCGCCTGCGCCCGGCCAGCGCCATTGCACGCGCAGCCGGTAATTGGCGTATTTCGTTTCCGTGCGCATGTAGCCCGCGGGACTGCCTGTGCAACGGATGACGCCGTCCTGCACGGACCAGACGGCCGCCGGGTCGGCATTGGGGTCGGGGAGGAACAATTTCCAACCCGTGAAGTCCTTGCCATTGAAGAGGTCCACCGGTTCCTTTACGCACGCCACAGGCGCCACAGGGGCGGACTCCGCTTGATCCTTCGCGCATCCGGACGCCGCTTGTTCCTCCGCGCATCCGGACGCCGCGAAACCTGCCAGGGCCAACAGCAGCAACGCGTTTCTCATGAGCACCTCCTCAGCTTTCATTCGTTCGTGTTTCGTGACATCGGCGTTCACATCGCACCAGCGCAACCATTGTACTAATCGCTGCCGTGCCCGCAAAACCGGATGCGAGAACGAATGCTTCCTTGGAATTTCCGCTTCGCCGGTGTATTTTGTATGACCCTCATGGAGAGTTTTGTTCAACGGGAGAATCTCGGCATGAGAAGCAGCAGGAGCATCGTCGTGATTGGCGGCGTTGCGGCGGGCACGAAGGCGGCCTCGCGCGTGGCGCGGCTTGACCCCGCCGCGCAGGTAACGGTAATCGAAAAAGGCGCGCACTTCTCGTACGCGGGGTGCGGGCTTCCTTATTACGTGATGGACCTTGTCCCTGAGCAGAAGGCTCTCTTGAGCACGCCCGCGGGCGTCGTGCGCGACGCGGGTTTCTTCGCGAAGGTCAAGAACATTGCCATCCGCAGCCGCACCGAAGCCGTCGCGATAGACCGTGAACAGCGCCGCGTGCGCGTGCGCGACCTGAACACGCAGGAGGAGACCTGGGTCGGCTACGACACGCTCGTTCTTGCCACGGGGGCGCGCCCGGTGGCGCCGCCGCTGCCCGGCATGGACCTCGAAAACGTCACGCCCGTGCACCACCTGAACGACGCGGAACGAATCAAGGCGTTGCTGGGCTCCGGGGCCGGGCGCGAAGCGGTCATCATCGGCGGCGGCCTCATCGGCGTCGAGATGGCCGAAGCGCTTGTCGAGCGCGGATGCCGCGTAACGCTGGTCGAGATGCTGCCGCAAGTGCTTGCCATGCTCGACTGGGACATGGCGAAGCTCGTCGAGCAGCACATGGCCGCGAAGGGGGTACGCGTGCTCACCGGCGCGCGCGTGATGCGTCTGCAGGGCGAGGGCCGAGTCACGGGTGTCGTGACCAACGAAGGCGAGTACCCGGCCGGCCTGGTTATTGTGGCGGTGGGCGTGCGGCCCAACGCGGAACTCGCGAAGGCCGCGGGGCTTACGGTAGGCGCGCTCGGCGGCATTACCGTGGACGCGCAGATGCGCACGAGCGACCCGCACATCTACGCCGCGGGTGATTGCGTCGAGAACACGAACCTGCTCACGGGCAAGCCGTGTCTCGCGCCGCTCGGTTCCACGGCGAACAAACAGGGCCGCGTCGTGGCGAACAACATCTGCGGCGCGGCAGACACGTTCCCGGGCGTGCTGGGCAGCGCGGTCTGCAAGGTCTTTGACTTTTGTGTGGCGCGCACGGGACTCAGCATGGCGCAAGCGCAGACCGGGGGTCGCGATGTGGTCTCCGTTATCGCGCCCGGACCAGACAAGCCGCACTACATGCCCGCGGCCAAGCCGATTATCCTCAAGCTCGTCGTCGAAAAGATGACCCGGAAACTGATTGGCGCGCAGGCCGTTGGCCCGGGCGCCGGCGACAAGCGCATTGATGTGGCGGCGATGGCCATCACAGCGGGCATGACCGTCGACCAGCTTGCCAAGACGGACCTGTGCTACGCGCCGCCGTTCTCGCCCGCGATGGACAACATCATCACCGCCGCGGACGTGGCGCGGAACAAGCTCGACGGTGTATTCCAGGGCGTCAGCGCGGCCGAGGTGAAGGAGAAGCTCGACCTCGGCGACGATTTCATCCTGCTCGACGCGCGCAGCCCCGGCGAGTTTCGGGAAATGCGCCTGCCGCGCAGCGTCAACATTCCCCTCGGCGCGCTGCGCGCGCGGCACGGCGAACTCAGCAAAGACAAGGAGATTGTCACGTTCTGCAAGGTATCGCTGCGCGGGTACGAGGCCGCCTTGATCCTGAAGGCCGCGGGCTTCCAACGCGTGCGCGTCCTCGATGGCGGCATCGCCGCCTGGCCTTACGACAAGGAGACGTGAAGCACGTCCGGGTCTCTCTGGATTGCGGCTCGCTTTCTCGCCGTTACCAGCCGCGCTTGCGCATTGCGTCCATGGTTTCGCGGTCCGTCGCGAGCGGCGGGTCGATCGACAGCGCAGCGACCGCCGCCCGCTCCTCGGGCGTCAGGCGCAGTTCGAGACAACGGAGCGTCTCGTTGAATTGTTCGAGGTTGCGCGCGCCCACGATCGTCGATGTGACCAGCGGATGGCTCATGACCCACGCCACGGCCAGCGCGGCTGGGGAACGCCCGCGCTCCGCGGCATAGGCGATGAACCGTTTCGTAACCTCGACGTATACCGGGTTGCCGTAGCGCTGGCGGTACATTTCCACCTCCGTCAAGCGTCCCGCCTCGCCGCGCAGGTATTTGCCCGTCAGCATCCCCGCGCCAATCGCGTTATACGGCACAATCGCCAGCCCCGCATAGGCCGCAAGCGGAAGAATCTCCACTTCCGCCTGCCGCTTCAGCAGGCTGTACATCGGTTGCGCCGCTACGACCGGAGGATATCCTCGCGCCTCCGCTACGGCCAGGGCCTTCATCGTCTGCCACGCCGCGAAATTCGACACGGCGATATACATGACCTTGCCCTGTTCGACCAGCGTGTGCGCCGCTCCCAGCGTCTGCTCGATGGCCGCGTTCTCGTCCCAATGATGCAGATACAACAGATCGACGTAATCCGTCTGCAGCCGGCGCAGGCTTTTCTCGACCGCCCGCAGCAGGTTGCGCCGCGACAGGCCCTCGTCGTTCCTGCCTCCGCCCGTAGGAAAATAGACCTTCGTCGCGAGGATCAGTTCGTGCCGGTGCGGGCCGATCCACCGGCCCACGATCTCTTCCGTAACGCCCTTGTTGTAGTTCGTGGCCGTGTCGAAGAAATTGATGCCGGCGTCGAGCGCGCGGTCCATCAGCGCCCGCGACGCCGCCTCGTCCGCCTCATTCCCGAACGTCATCGTCCCCAGCGCCAATTCCGACACCAGCACACCCGTCCTGCCCAGCCGCACGTATTCCATCTGGCTTTGTTCTCCTCTTTCCTGGTCTATGCCGGTTTCGAGTTTATACTCATCCTTCCACGCCTCTGCAAGCGGCTTGGAGAACCCGCGTCGGGGATTGGCCCGAGCGAGCGAGTCCTCGATCGCGACGTGCCTGTACCTTGCAGGGGGGGATACTTGCAGATGACCGGCTGCTCCTCGTCCGCCAATTCGGTGTCGCTCTACGGCGGGGTGGTCCATGTCGAGTCTGGGACTGCCCGTATCCTCAATTGTACCTTCGGAAAAGGCTACTACCTGAGAAACAACAGCGCGGGAGACTCTGGAGGGGCCATTTTCGCGGCGGGAGGCGACATTGCAGTACTGAACAGCACGATTACTGCGAACGCGGCCGCATTGAGCCGCGGAGGCTATGGCGGCGGCCCTGCAATTGATGCCGCAGGCAGCGCGATTTGCCGGGTGGGAAACACAATCATTGCCGGAAACACTGCGATGACGGGCGAGCGCGGGGCAGAGATAGCGGGCGCTTTCGTGAGCCTCGGTCATAATCTCATCGGCGAGGCTGAAGGAGGCACAGGTTACGCGCCAACGGACCTCCTGGGTTCGCTTGACACGCCCTTGCTGCCGCTTATATCCCTTTCGATTGACGACGGAGGCGGTCCGGCAAGTCCGGACCTCACCTACATCCCCTACCCGGCAGCCCGGTGATCGACGCGGGGGACAAAGCGCTGCTGTTCCATCCCGATTTCGTGGGCGGGGCGTGTTTCGATGCGAGGCTGTCGTGTTGCCCGCGGGTGCGGGGGGCCGCGGTGGGCGGCGGCTTGACCTGCACGGGCACACACAGCGCCGACTGCGCGCCGCAGAACTGGCGCATCGAGATTATCGAACTCCTGCGCGTGGTCCAGTTGTACAACATGGGCGGGTATCACGTGTGTTTAGAGTGTGTTTAGAGGGAGAGGACGGGTCTTGCCCAAACCCGTAGCACGGGCGTCTCGTCCGTGTCCGTTCAGGTCGTCATGTTTGCTTGAGTATGGGTGAGACGCCCGCGCCACGGGGGAGTACTTGCCGTGATGTTGCAATGGGCCGGCGGGAACGGTAGGCTAGGTTCCGGTGTATTTCTGGAAGGTTGTGGGTTCCGGGCTTGTCATCCGTGGTTGTTCCGGGAAAAGAAGGCGAATCCTTCGCGGACGTGACCGCTACGCAGGCGCCGCAGTCCGCCGGAAACGCCTTTTCCGAAGAATACGGTTCGTTGCGGTCGCTGCGATTCCACGCGGCGGCGGAAGAGCGCGTTTCGGGGCTGGAGCGCGTGCTGCAGTGCGTCTGGTATGACCATCTCTTCCCGGAGGACGGGCTGCGCTTGGACGACGGCCGCCCGTTGCGCGTGCTGTCGCCCGGGTGGTGGAATCATGGGGAAGGGCCGGACTTCAAGAACGCGCAACTTGAGATAGCGGGCCGGCTGCGCACGGGCGACGTGGAAATCCATTTGCAGCACAACGGCTGGGAGGCCCACGGGCATCACCTGGACCCGCGCTATGACCACGTGTTGGTGCACGTGGTCTTTGAACGGACGCCGCCGGAATCGCCGCCGCACACGTCGCAGGGAAAGCCGCTGCCCACGTTTCTGCTGGCCGATTATGTCGATGCGTCGCTTGAGCGCCTCGCCGAGACCGTGGTGACGGACGCGTATCCCTACGATGTTCCCGCGGCGCAAGGTGCCTGCGCGGCGCTTGCGGTCTGGCGCGACACCGCCGCGCTCGAACATTTCCTCAACCTCGCGGGCGACTGGCGCATCCTCTACAAGGCCCGGGCGCTACGCGAGCGCATGGACCAGCAGGGCGAAGCGCAGGCGGTTTATGAATCGCTTCTGGCCGCGTGCGGCTACGGCCCGTTCAAGCAGCACTTCCGCACTATCGCGCGCCACCTCCCTTACGACCGCGCGCGCCAGTTGGCGCAGCAGGACCCTCTTGTGCTGGAAACGGCACTCTTCCAGGTCGGCGGACTGTTTCCTGAGTCGGCGCCCCCGGGAGGCACGGAATCGCCCCATCACGCGCGGCTCAGCACGCTGCGCCGGGAGCGCCTCGCCGGCCTGCGCGCGCTGCCCCTCGTGTGGCGGCGCACGGGCGTCCGGCCGAATAACTACCCGGAACGCCGCCTTGCCGGGGCCGCGCGGCTGGTTGCGCGCACTGCGCAGGACGGACTGATCGACAACCTGGAGAAGGTCTGGCGGCAGGATATGTCCCATGTGGCGCGGCGGCGGGCATTCGAGGCGCTGTTTCCAGGCCCGATGGGCTTCTGGGCGCAGCACTGCACGTGGACGGGCGCGCCGATGACTCGGCCGATTGCGCCGATCGGCGCGGACCGCGTCCGCGGCATCATCGGCAATGTGTTCGTGCCCGCGGCGCTGGCCCGGGCCCGCCGCGACCGGGACCGGCTGCGGGAGGAACAGGTTTTCGCCTTTTTCGCCGCCTTGCCGCGCGAACCGGAGAACCGGATCATGCGAGTCATGCTGCCGCGCATCCTGGACGGCAGCGTCGCCCTCAAGATGACCTTCCGTATGCAGCAGGGTCTGCTCCAAATGCACGAAGACTGGTGCGAACCGAACCCGTCCTGCCGCAATTGCGCCCTGCTTGCTCATGTGGCCGCGCAACAGCCCAGCCCGCACCCGAAGCAGGGTTTCCCGCCTGGCGCAACGCCGTTGTGATAGACCCTCTGGACGAAAGGGACGACGCAGGGGGGGTGCAGCCGGACTGCGGCCCCACTACTTGGCCGGAAACGGGGTCATCAAGTACACTTGGGGAAGAGTCAAGACGGAAACGCGACGCAGGTGCAGGTGTATTATTACCGCAGCTTCCTGGCAGCAAAGGACTTATGCGGAATCTTCCCCAAAGATGCATCATTCCGGCCCTGATGGTTCTTGGACTAGTCCTGTTACCTCACGGCTATGCGGAGGAGGATTGCGCGTCCTGCGGCGAGCCGGTCCTGGACGCGGTTTCTGAATCACGCCTGGCCGGAGCAGGATTCCCTCTGGACGAATTCCGTCTCTTGACGGCCTGGGAAGAGACTGCAAACGATGGCGCCCTGGTATATGGGTTCCGGATTGCGCCGCGCGAGGGCGGCGCGCCCTTCGACGCATATCTGGACGCCTCAGGCGCGCTTCTGGGCCTCGAAGACCTCGCCAGGATTGGCGTCTTGGCAAAAACCTGGGACGCCCCGCCTTTTTACTGGCCCGCGGAGGTCCAGCCGGGCCTGCCGTTGCTCCGCGAGGAGAGGCCCGCTCCTGCGCCGGTACGCGAGCGGGCGCCGCAGGCGCACGTCACGCTGCCGCCGCTCGACCTTGAGCCGGTGCGCCGCGAAGACGCCGCCGCCGAGGCTGCCGCCCCCAAAGCGCCCGTCCGTTTCGGGGTCTTCCGCGACCTGCCGGTTCCATCGCGCGCCCAAGTGGGGGAGGATGCTTGGGCGGCTCTGCCAAGTGGCGAATCCATCTGCAGCCGGGTGATCGCATCTCCCGGCGCTATCGGCATGCGCGTGCACATCGCGCGCTTCGATGCTCCTGATTCGGCGCTAGTGTACCTGTTCAATCCGGACGCTCAAGACGAGTGCTACGGTCCGTTCGACCCGTGCAACGACTTCTGGACGCCGACCTGTTTTTCAGACCGAGCGGTGGTGCCGTGCGTGCTGCCGCCGGGCGCGAATCCGGCGGATACGTCGCTTGAGATCGACCGGATCATCCATATTTATAAGGGATTCGGCGAACTTCCCTGGAGCAAGGCCGCGGGCGCGTGTAATCTGGACGTGGCCTGCTACGGCGATTGGGCCAATATCGCGCTTGGCGTCGGTGGGCTCGGCACCATCGGCAACGCGGGTTATCTTTGGTGTACGGGCAGCCTGGTCGCCGACGGGGACCCGGCCACGCAAACGCCATTTCTGATGACGGCTCATCATTGCGTAGGTTCGCCATCCGGGGCGAACTCCCTGGAAGTGTACTGGCTTTATCAGCGCCCGGTCTGCGGCGGCAGTGCGCCGGACCCGAAGACCGTGCCGCGCACTACGGGCGGCGCCGACTATCTCATCAGCAGTTCGTCCGAAACCGGAACGGATTTTTCGCTGCTGCGCCTGCGTAACGCGCCGCCCGCCGGTCTGATTTATCTTGGCTTGACCAGCGAAGCGCCCTCTTTGGGAACTGGCGTCACGTGTGTGCATCACCCGAGCGGCGACTATAAGCGCATCTCCTTCGGCGCGCTCAGCGACAGCGGCAGCCCCTCGCTCGGCGGCGCGCCGATGCAACCCCGGACGCGCTTCCACGAAGTGCTGTGGAACGAGGGCACCACGGAACCGGGCTCATCCGGGAGTCCATTGCTGCTTACGGAGGCACAAGTGTTCATCGGCCAGTTGTGGGGCGGCGGCGCCTCGTGTTGGCACCCCGAAGAGCCGGATTACTTCGGCCGTTTTGATGTGACCTTCCCGCTCGTCTCGGACCGCCTCGGCCCGGTGGTGAGCCCGTACGACGTTGACGGCTCGGGTGCCGTGAATGCTTCGGACCTGCAGGTTGTTATCAACGTACTGCTCGGCGAGGCCACCAGCGCCGCCGCTGATGTGGACCGCTCCGGCGGCGCGGACGCGCGCGATTTGCAGCTCGTTGTGCAGGCCATCTTGAGCGGGCGGTGAACATGAGGGTGTTTTACGTGATTTGCATGCGCATGGCCAGACAGAGATGCGCCACGTTGCAGACCGTTATGGCGGCATTGTGCGACCACAGCCGCCTGCGCCGTGCCGCGCGTGCGCGGCTGTTTCTTGTCTGCTTCCTGCCCGTCTGCTGCCTGGACGCGGTCTCGCTGGATGAAGCGCCCACCTATGAACAGGCGGCGGCGTTTCTCGCGACGCAAGGCTATCCCACGGGCCAATACACGCTGCTCCTGACGTGGTGCGAACGGACAGACGGGGACGAGCGGGCCATAGTGACCGGCTACCGCGTTGCGCGTGCGGGCGGTGGCGATCCCCGTGCCTTCGATCTCTACGCCAAGGACGGGCGCTTGCTTAGCCCCGAGGAACGGCACGCGCTCGGCATACGCGCGAAGACCTGGACGCCGCGCGCGATTTCCGCGCCGGCCGAGCCGGGCGCGGCCGTGGCGCTGAGTGCGCCGCAGCCAAGGACGCCCTGGTCCGTGCGGTACAGCATCGGCTTCGCGCAGGCGGCGCTCCTGCCGCCCCTAGACCCGGGCGCGTTCCTTGAGGAAGACGCGCGCGCCGACGCGTCCGGCGGGAAAGGTGTCGTGCGTACGGGCGTGTTCCGCGAGGTCATCCCGCCGTTGGAGACCGGTATAGGCACAGGCGCGGGCCCATGGCAGGCGCTGCCGGATGGGTCGCGCGTCTGGAACGTGCTGGTTCAATCGCCGAAAGCTATTGGATTGCGTATTGAAATATCAGCTGCAACGCTTCCCGCAGGCTGCGAAGTATTTGCCTACAACATGGGTGATACAAGGGAATGTTACGGCCCCTTCACGGCAGCAGACGCGGCCGGCGGGACATTCTGGACTCCGACCTGCTTTTCCGCGGACGTGGCGCTGGAATGCCGCGCGCCGGACAGCGTGGCCCCTGAAAGCGTCGCATTGCGCGTCGCGCGTGTAGCGCACTTGTACCGGGACCCCATTGCACTGCTCGAAACCCGCGCCTTCGCCGGCGCGTGCAATCTGGACGTGACTTGTTATCCGGCGTGGGCGGGCACGGCGCGCGGCGTCGGCGGCCTCGGCACGATCGGGCTGACGGGTTCGCTCTGGTGCACGGGTTCGCTCATCGTGGACTTGGATCCGTGCACGCAGACCCCGTATCTGCTCACGGCCAACCACTGCATCCCGACTGTCCAGCGGGCGGACTCTCTTGAGGTGTACTGGCTCTATCAGACGGATGGCTGCAACGGGGTCGCGCCGCCGCCCGCGACGGTGCCGCGCACGACGGGCGGCGCGGACCGCCTGGCGTTCATGGGCGGTCGCGGGGACACCGGCGGCGGCAATGACTTCTGTCTTCTGCGTCTGCGCAATGACCCGCCGCCCGGCCTTACCTTTCTCGGCTGGGCCACGAGTGTGCCGCCGCTCGCGACGCCCGTCGCGTGTATCCATCATCCGCGTGGCGATTTCAAGCGGATATGCTTCGGCGGCCTCACCAACACCGATAACCCGCATTCCACCTGGTTTCACGAGGTCACCTGGAATGCCGGCACCACGGAACCCGGGTCCTCGGGCAGTCCGCTGATGACCTCCGCGACCCAGCAAATTATCGGCCAACTTTGGGGCGGCGGCGCATCCTGTTCAACGCCAACCGATCCTGATTACTACGGCCGTTTTGATATCACGTACGTTATCATCAAGGATTACTTGAATTCCGTTGCCCAGGCGGGTTTCGCCGAGACGGCCCTTTCCGCCGCCGAAAACGCGGGTGTGTTTCCGGCCGGTGTCAGTCTGAGCAAGCCCGCAGGCGCCGCGGGCGCCGCCGTTTCCTACGCCGTGGCCGCAGGCAGCGCAACGCCCGGCGAAGACTTTATCGAGGAGTCCGGCTTACTGCACTTTGGCCCCGGCGAGGATGCGGCCAACATTGAACTGGTCATACTCAAAGATACCAGCTTGGAACCGGCGGAGACCGTGATTCTGACACTCAGCGACCCGCAGTGCGCAGAACTCGACCCGGCCGCTTCGTCCGTTGTCGTCACGATTCAGGATAACGACGTGGACACCGACGGCGACGGGCTTTCGGATGCAGCCGAGACGAGCGGGACCTATGGATATGTGACGGACCCCGGCGCCGCCGATACCGATGGCGATGGGCTAAGCGACTACGACGAGGTATTCGGCACGCAGGGACACGAGTCGAATCCCACATCTCGGGATTCGGACGGCGACGGCATCGATGACTTCACGGAGATCATCATGGGGTTAGATCCGGGCGACCCGGATGACGCGGACGCGTTGAGCAGTCTTCGCGTCCCCTGGTTTGGCGCGAATTACTCGAGGTAGCCGATTGCCCGAAGCGTTTCGTCCCGCTCGACGTCGACCGAGACCACTTGCTCGGCCTTGGGGCGGAACCGTTCCCGCAGCGTCAATTGCTCCGGCCAATGTTGCCGCACCCGTTGCTCCAGCGCCTCCACAAGTCCGCCGTGGTCCTTGCGAACGCTGCGTGTTTCGCCCGGGTCTTCATCAAGGTGGAACAGCCTCTTGCGCGGCGAATACAGGGGGCCAAACAGCTTGAACGCGCCTTGCATGGCGCTTATGCCGGTGGTCTTGCGCGCATCGCGGCCTTCATAGGAGAACAGGACGCGGTCCGGCGCGACCTGCGAAGCGCCTTCCCGCAGCGTGGGCCACAGGCTCATGCCCTGGAAGCCCGCGAAGGGCGCCAGGCCGGCGGCGTCGAGGAAAGTCGGCGCCAAGTCGAGCGATTGTACGTTTTCCGTGATGCGCACGCCCGCGGGGATGCGCCCCGGCCACACGGCGATCAATGGTACGCCGACTAGTTCGTCGTAAGGCTCGTAACTGTGGATTATCCGCCCGGGGTGCGCGCCGAAACCTTCTCCGTGGTCCGCCGTGAACACGATCAACGTCTCGTCCGCGAGGCCGAGCGCCGCGATTTCGTCCCAGATGCACTTGAAGTTCGCGTCGCTGAGCAAGATGCACTCGTCAAAAGCGTTGAGATGGTCTGCCGGATGCGCCGTCCACTTTCCCTGGTAGGGAGGGGCGCTCTCGTAGAACATTTCGCCTGCACCGCGGATGTGCACGTGGCATTCCATCGTGTGCACGTACGCGAAGAAGGGGTAGTCTCGGGTTTGTCTCAGGAACTCCTGCACGCGGCGGCGCGTGTCGCCGTTCCGGCCCGCGCTAAGTTCGTCGAAGTCCTCGACCATGCCGTAGGCGCGGCGCTTGGGCGCATCCGGCGGAGTGTAGGGGTTTTCCGTGAACGCCGCGGTGTTGTAGCCCGCTTGCCTCAGGAATTCGACAAACGTCGGGATGCTGCTGATTTCCGTGCTGTCGAAGCAATCCAAGCCGTGGGCCAGCATGTCTACGCCCAGAAATATCGAGGCCATGGACGGGCGCGTGCACGTGGCCGGGGCCAGGCAGCGGTTGAAGACCATGCCCTGTCGCGCGAAGCCGGTGAGGTTAGGCGCGGTCATACGGTCATAACCGTACATGGGCAGATGGTCTGCGCGCAGGCAATCCACCACGTAGAAGAGAATGTTCGGGACCTCTTGCGCGGCGATGGTCTGACGCTGCTGCACGATAATCGGGTTGGCCCACAAGGCGATATTGCCCGGCATAACGCAGTCCGTGCGCAGGACCAGACGCACGTCCTGATTCGCGTACGCGGAGAGGTCGGCCTCCATGTCGAGCCAGGAAGCGTCGGAAAGTACCTCCAGAGACGAGAGCGTACGCGACCCCGCGGCGGTGTACACGTCGAGCGAAAATGTCACGGCTGGTGCTTCGTTCACTATGCCGGCAGCGGCCGTGAAATGTGCGTCCGGCGGCAGGCGCAAAGCATATTCGGTTTTCGCGGGCGTGCGCACGTAGAGGCAGGAACGCAGCGAGTTGCCGATGCGAAATTCCCGGGCGCCCGCTCCCGATGGGAAGAGCGCCTGCTGCGTATTCAAGGTGGCCTCGTGCAGGGTCAGTTCGCCACCTCGCGGCAGGATGATGCGGAGGCCGTCGATTGCCCGCGCCTGCCAGCGGGGAAGGCTATCCACCCGGACGGCGTAGGTCTGCGGCGTGCCGGGTTGTGATACGCGGATAGGGATGATGCAATTCCCGTCTTCGTCGCACCAGTCCCACAGTGTGCCGGTCGGGTGCCACGATACCAGCACCTCATCCGAGCCGGAAACCGTCATGCGAATCGTAATCGAGTCGACCTCCGGCCCGTACCACGTGATGGACAGCGGGGATTGCAGGAAGTCACGGTCCTTGGCCGTTAAGGTGATGCCGTCTTCCTCGACTTCGAATACGGAGTCATGCTTGCCCGGTGTCCACCCGCCGGCGCCGGGAAACAGCGCGACAGCGCCGGGCTGCGATTCCCCGGAGGGGGGAGATGTCGTCACGGCTTCTTGGAGGTGCTCGTCCAGACGGTAGGCGTAGAATCTTCCTGGCGCCGCGGGGATCTGCGGAGTTGGAGCGCGGCTGGCCGTTGCCGGAATCACCATTTCCCGCAGCACCGAGCATGCCGGATATGCGGCGCGCACTTGTTCGAGGGTGCGGCGGGCCGCCTCCGGCTGGCTCGATGCGGCGAGCGCGCGCACCCATGCCACGGCCACTTCACCAACAAGACTCTCGTAAATGTTCGCGCCCGTCGGACTGTCGTCCCAGCCAACCTCGAACAGCCTTTCCGATAGCGTCTCGGGGTCGAGCGACGTTTCTTCCACCGTGTCAAGGATGCGCTTGTACTGTTCCGCGGCATCGCAGAACCGTTGCTGCTGTTCCAATGCCCGTGCGAGGTTCCATCGCAGCGCCGCATCTTCGAGCGAATCCGTGAGCGCCGCGCTGAAGGCATCGATTTCGGGGTCTTTCTGCAAGCGAACGAACCCCTGGGGCCGCGCGCAGGCATATAGCAGCATGTTCCAGCGTCCGGGAAAGACCGTCTTGGCCCACCGGATGTTCCGCAACGTGCAGTAACGCTCAAAGCGGCTGCCGTGGGCCGCGCCGACAATTGACGGGGGACGGCCAATGACCACCCAAGCGCGGTTCGTGCTGACAAGAGCCGTTTCAAGCGCATCGTAAAGGCCGGTCAGGCGGCGGCAGCCCGAAAGCGGCGGGTCAGGCCGCGCGAAGTTCATGCCGAACGCGTCCCTATCGGAATCGGGGCACAGCAGAATGGTTTCCCCCGCAGTCCAGCGCGCCTCGATATATCGGATGGGCCCGACATAGTTCGGGCCTGTCGGCAAGACCAGTTCGATCGAAGTGAGCGTGACGAAGGAGGCCAGGACCAAGGCTATGCCCGCCCTGCGCAGACCGTGCCGTGCGCAGTGCGCGCATGCGCCTGTGATAGCCAGATACGTTGCAGGCAGCACGTAGATAACATAGCGCGGCTGGAAGCAAGGCACGATCAGAAACGACAACGTGACTGTCAGGACGGTGGGCAGGACAATCCAGAGGAGTAGGAACGCAGCTTGTTCGCTGCGATATCCAGCGGCAGGCTCGGCGGTAGCCGGCGAAGCGGCCACGGGCCGAAGCGGACGGACCAGTGTCCCGAAGTATGCCAGATACGATACGATCACGCCGCCCGTCCAGACGCCGGCGGCGATTGGAAACGCCGTTGTGAGTGCGGAAGCCGCGGCGCCGAGGACCAGTTCGTCTCCCGCGATACGCACACCGTCCACTGCCATAGCGATACGATAGGCGTCCAGAAAGAAATAGCTTGCAAGCCAATCGTACCAAGTGGACGTCAGGGACGGTTCCGCCAGGCTGGACCGGCTCAGCACGAAATAAAGCAGCGGAACGATGCCCGGTGCGTGCGCCAAGGTCCAAAGCGCCGTGCCGCGCCAACGCCGGGGGCGAAATGCCAGCAGGGTCAACCCTTGCGCGAGCAGGAGCCAGCAGCCGAAGAGGTGTGACCAGACGAGCAATACGTTACAGAGCACATTCAGGCCCCACCACAGAAGGCCGCCCGTTTGCAGGGTCCTGGAAAAGGCGAATGCGGCGCACAGTCCCAGCAGCAATTCGAGAGGATACGGCCGTATCCCCTGACTGTGCATGATGCCGTAGGGAGACAGGGCCAGCAGCAGCGCGGCAAACCAGCCCCATCTACGGCCGAACATGCTTCGTCCGTAGGCGTACATCACGGGAATGGACAACGCGCCGATGACGACGCTGATCTTCCGCCAAGCCGCCAAGCCGCCGCCGAAGACGGCATCCCAGAGGTAAAGCAGCGCGAAGTAGAGCGGCATTTGTTCGCGGTTTCCGTGGTCCATAGGAAGCAGGCGGTAAAACTCGTGCGTATCCTGGAGCATCGTGACCGCGCAGTATTCATCGAACCACATGGACTGCCGTTCCAGGTCATGCGCGCGCAGCAAGGCCCCCACGGCCGTCAGAAGGAGGAGGCCGGCGATTGTCCATGCGCGGGAATAGTTGCGGCGGTCAATCTGCATTGGCGGTATCTCATTTACAGCGGGCCGGACTATACGCACATTCTAATGAACCGGGAACGTCAAACCAAAGAACACGCGGGCCTCCGCGGCGGCGCGGAACGTTGTGGTTAACCCTTTTGGCCTTTTTTCGCGCTTTGCTGCAGTTGTTTGGCCGTCGCAATCGAGCCGATATATTTGTCCCTGCCCACCCAATGGTCGAGGATGGGGTTGGTCTTGCCGGTCTGTTTGCAGCGTCCGTCGATCCAGCCGTTCATGCGCGCGCGCAGCATGTCCACGATTTCGGGCTCCTGGCCGGCGAGGTTGTGCGCCTCGCCTGGGTCTTCGATGAGATTGTAAAGCTCCACGGGCGGCTTGTCGTGGAAATCCGGTTCGAGCGCTTCCCAGAATTTCCAGATGGGGGTGCGCCAGCCGTGCTTGCGCATCCACGTGCACTCGGTGATGTAAAAATCGGAGCGCGGGCTGCCTTGCCGGTCCTCGAAATAGCGTGATAGCGAGACTCCATCGAATGAAAGGCCCTTCGCGTGTTGTTTCAGGCCGCAAACGTCCAGCAGTGTCGGAATCAGGTCCTGGTGCAATGAGACGGCCTTCGTGCGCGCGCCTTGCGGCACGTGCCCCGGCCAGTAGTAGATGAGCGGCACGACCAGCGTGGGCTCGTAGAGGCCGTGATGGTCGAAGAACGCCTCGTGATCGTACAGCGTTTCTCCGTGGTCGCCAGTGACCACGATGAGAGTGTCTTCCGCGCAACCGAGTTCCTCGAGCCGCGTCAGAATGCGCTGGCAGCAAGCGTCCATGTATGCGATTTCGCCATCGTACTGAGCGATCACGTAATCCTTGTCCCGGACGCCGGGCGGCATCCAGGATTTGAAATAGTCCGCGAAGGGCTTGAAGGCGAACACGGGCTTCATGGTGTCCGGCAAGCGCTTGTTGCACGGGTCCTTCGAGTAGAACAACTGGTCGAACGGCGGCGGCGGCAAGTAGGGTGAGTGCGGGTCCATGTGGCGCAGGAAAAGCAGCCAAGGCTTGCCTGAAGCGTGCATGCGTTCCATTTCCGGAATCGCCACCGCGTTCAGGTTCTCCGCCTTGCGCGCGGGACGGTCCTCCCACGCAGGCCAACCCTCGAAGTTCAGATATTTGTCGAAGCCCCGGTAGAAACCCTTGTCGAAACCCACGACGGCCGAACGATACCCCGCATGGCGCAGGATTTCCGGCAGTGTAGGGCGGTCCTCCGGCAGCGGACCTTTCGGCCCAAGCGCGACCTGTTGGTGTGACACCACGTCGAGCCCGGTCAGGATGCTCGAATAGGCGGGCGTCGTCGGGATATAGGCGCTGAAGGCATTCTCAAACAGGACGCCTCGCGCCGCAATCCGGTCGAAGTGCGGTGTTGTCAGGCGCGGATAGCCGTAGCAGCTCATGTGGTCCCGGCGGATGCTGTCGATGGCGAAAATCAGGACATTGGGCAAGCGTTTCGGCATCAGAGGTTCTCCCAATGGCTCATGTCAATAGCCCGGTTCGCGATTCATTACGCGTCGCAGGTCTGCAAGCAGGCGTTCAAGTACCCGTAACTCTCCGCGGCGATGATGGCGCACCGGCTGAGCGGATATTCCGCCGCACCGATGACTTCGAGGTTCACCGGCCCCGCGTATCCTGCTTCGGCCAGTACCCGGCAGTAGCCGCGCAGGTCAATATCGCCGCGTCCGCAGGCCTGCAATTCCGGCGGGCCGGGGCTGGGGCCCGGTCCCGCGCAATCGCGGATGTGTACGTGCCTCACTCGCGAAATGACGCGCTTCAAGGCGTCTCGTGGCATTTCGCCCGCGCGATGGATATGGCTCGGGTCCATGTCGATGCCGAAAGCGGGCGAATCGATGCGCGCCATGGCTTCGAGCGTGGTTGCCGTGTTCCAGATGGCCGCGCCCACGTGCGCCTTCACGCACAAGGTTACGCCGAAGGGCTCCGCTTTCTCCGCCAACGCGGCCATGAGGTCGACGCACCGGTCCAGGTCGCTGGGGTTGTCCTTCGAGCCGCCCGGGCCGATGTTTACGACGGGGACGTCCAGCGCGGCGCCCGCTTCGAACGCTCTCAGGAGCCGCTCCTCGTCCAGCGCGGCCTCTTCCATTGCCGTGATGGGCAGTTCCAAATCCACGCTGACCGCCTTGATCTCCGCCGCTTGATGCTGCCACGCGTCGAGGCGCAGATGCTCGCACATGCCCTGGATCGCGCTGATCTCCGCCGCGCCGTAGCCGGCCCACTTGATGTGCTGCATGGCTGTGCGGAAATCGAAGCCGCAGAAAAGCACCGTGTTTACGCCCAACCGCATCCTGTACTCCCCGGCGCGTTCAATACGCCACGTCGACGACCTTCCGCTGTTCCCATGAGGCGATACATGCCTCGATAATCTTCTGCGCGCGCAGCGCGTCCTCGCCCGACCCGTCGATGTCTTTCGGGGCGGCCTTCTGCTCGTTCTGCTCCAGCCAGCGGTGGATCCGCGACGAAAATGTCTCGCCGAATCCGGTCATGCCGCCAAGATGATGATACGTTTCGGCCGCCGTCGTGTCGCGGCCGCAGAAGGTCAGGTCAACGCACGCGTCGTCAAGAACGAAACGGCCGCGGCTGCCCGTCACCTCGCACCGTTCGAGACCGAAGCCGCCGCCTGCGTCATAGCTGCCCGTCAAATGGCCCAGTACGCCGTTCCGGAACTGCATGTTGGCCTGCACGTTCGACCAGCATTTGCGCTTCCGGCCTTCGCGGGTCTCGCCCCGCAGAAAGAATGCCTGAACGCTGACCACATCGCCGCAAAAATAGCGCATCACGTCGATGGAATGCGGATGCAGCGCGCGGATATGAAAATGCGGCGAGGTCTCGTTGGGATTGTCGATCCACATCGTCATGTTGATCATGTGAAGGCGGCCGAGCCTGCCCGTTTCCACCCATTCCTTCGCCAGGCGCGCCGCGGGCGTGAAACGATGGTTCAGGTCTATGCCGTAACGCAACCGTTTCTTTCTGGCCAGCGCCACCATCTCCCCGGCTTTGGCAATCTCGTTGGAAATGGGTTTCTCGCCCAGTACCGGGATGCCGCCTTCGAGCAGTTCCATCGTCGGGCGGTAGTGGTCGCCGCCGTTTTCCTTGCCCGCCGTGCACATGCTTGCGCAGTCGATCCGGATGCCGGACCGGAGAAGGTCCTGGACGCTGTAGAAGGCCGGGCAGCCGTAACTCGCGGCGGCACGGTCGGCGCGTTCCCGGATGATGTCGCACACCGCGGCAATCTTCGCGAACGGGTCCTGCTGATAGCACCGCGCGTGCACGTTTCCGATGTTACCCATGCCGACAATGGCCACGTTCAACGCCATGAAACCGTCCTCCTTGCGTTTGGATGCGCATTTCCCCGGGCAGGCGCGCCATTCAAGCATGACGCCATACTAAAATCAAATGGCGCGCGGTCCCGGCCGCTGAATCAGGCTGGTTCCCAGGCGCGCGGTCCGGGTTGCTGGCGCGAAAAGCCGGTGCACGCTTCATTTTACTTAACGGCCGCTTTTTCCGTATGATCTTTTCCGGATACATGGGTCACGCTGCTCGCAGTCGGGGGAGGAGTGCACTCGTACCGGGCGGCGGTAATCAGCGGAAGGGAAACAGACATGCGCAGACTGCTTCTTGTCGCACTTATACTGTCATTTGCCGGTTCGGCCTTTGCCGAACTCCAGAATATCATGGTCGGCGGCGAACTCCGCATTCGCGGACGCTACTTCCGTAACGGCGTCACAACGCTCATTGGCCGCGAACAGCGGTTTCCCGCCACGACCGTGCCGGAGCGGGCGCTGGGCTTGTTCGGCCTGACCAGCGTCTATGACGCGGACGACCGCGGTACGGACCGGACCTTTGTGGAACAGCGGACGGTGCTCAATGTTACCGCCAATTTCACCGACGACGTGTCCGCCTTCATCGAACTGGAGTCGTTTGGGTTTTGGGGCGAAACCAATGCGCTCGGGAACGAATTCCGCTCGAATTACCTGACAGGCGTGGACAGCAGGGCGTGGACGGGTGACGACGTAGAGGTGTTCCAGGCCTACATCGACGCCAAGGAGATACTGGGCTATCCAGTCTCGCTGCGCGTTGGCCGCCAGGAACTCGTTTTCGGCGAGAGCTGGCTCGTCGGCAGCCGCGTGTCCCCGACGCTGGGCATCTCGTACGACGGCGTGCGTGCTACCTATGCGCACGACGACTTCACGGTCGACGCCTGGTGGACGAAACTGGCCGAGCGTTTTGACGACTTCGCGGATGACGATATTGATTTTTACGGTGTCTGGGGTGCATACAAAGGCATCGAAAAACTCACGATTGAAATGTACTACTTGTTGCTCCATGACGGGACCGACATCAGCTTGACCAACCGGGGCCTGCTCTGGGAATGGCTCGAGGGCTTGGCGGACCTGGACAACTACGAGTCCACGAACGTGCAGACGCTCGGCCTCCATCTCGACGGGAAAGCCGCCAACTTCGACTACGACCTGCAACTGGCCTATCAGTGGGGGCGGGCCACGCCGTACCTGCAGAATCCAGCCACGGGCGCCTTTACCCTATATACGCAGACGCCGTTCCTGCTGTATGCCGATGACAGCGCTGAGTACGACGCCTACGCGGCGGATTTCGAAGTTGGCTATACCTTTGCCGACGCCAAAGTGAAGCCACGCGTCTATATTGGCGGCGCCTATTTTTCCGGCGACGATAATCGCGACATCTCTTTTTGGGACTGGTTGAACCCGTTTGACAAGCCTGAGCCGAGTCTTTCCTTTAACCGCATCTTTTCCGGCGTGTGGTACAGTGCCAACTTCGATATTCTCGGCGGCGCTTCTGCCTTGACGAACTTTCACCAACTGCGCACGGGTGTCAGCCTCGAACTGACGCCGGCCGTCAGTACGGGTCTGAGCCTTGCCTATTTCGGCATCAATGAGCCATTCGACTGGCCCGCCGGGTTCCGCCTGGGCGGGTATCACGTGCCGTATGCGGCCAACCTCAGCTTCTGGACCGAAGAAGCCGCGGACGACATCGGGTACACCGCTCACGCGTGGCTCATGTACAAGTACTCGAAGGACTGGTGGATCAAGATCGGCTGGGAGCGGTTATTCACGGGCGATGGGGTCCGTGACGGCAGCTTTGTGCTCAAGAATGGCCACGAATTGCTTGCCGGCACCGACGACGAAGAGATGGACTACGTCTATTTCGACACGCAGCTCAAGTTCTGATTTCGTTCTGACCTGTTGCGGGGACATGACGCCGGTTGTGTCCCCGCGATTGCTTTTTGGCCCCTATTGCAGGAAGAGCAGCGCCCGCCACCGCAGGTATTCGAGCCCTCTCATCAGGCGGATGCGGAGATCCGGGAAGAAGTGACTGAGCAATACCAGAATCACCAGGATGATGACCACGGTGCTCAGTGCGCTGTTGAAAAGCCGGTGCAGGCTGCGCAGGCCGGCCCGGCACAGGAGAAGCAGCTTGCCCGCCAGCAGCCGCGAGGTCCAGAGCACGTCGTTGCCGGTCGAGATGCCGCGACTGCGGCTTGCCAGCCCGCCGGGCACGCATTGGAGGTATAGGAAGGTGTCGCCTGCCTGCACTACCCCGCCCTGACGCACGACGCGCGAACGCAGACTGCCCGCGCGCCGCCCGTCGACGCGAACCACGGCCCCGTCTACGCAGCGTACGCGGTAACCGTCGCCCGCCGCGGTGATACGCGCATGGACGGGGCGGATCATGCGGTCCGTCGTGATGTTTACGGCGCACGCCGGGTCCGCTCCGATGTCGCAGGGCAGCCGCGTAATCGCGAAACCGGTTCCGTCCTCGGGGCCGTTGATAATCTCGAAGGTATCGTGAACGCCTTGCGTGTTCACGCGTTTTTCTCCTGCGCGCCGCGCGATGGCGCGCCCATGCGGAACGCGAGTGCGCCTTCATCATCCATCAGCACGTCGATCATGTCGCCCGCCTGGAACCGATCCTCCAGCAGCATCGCACTGATCGGGCTGGTGATGTATTCGTCGACGACCCGGCGCAATTCGCGCGCGCCGGACTCAGCGCAATTGCCCAGCTCGGCGAGGTGTTCGTACGCCCGCTGATACATGCGGACGCCGATGTTCCTCTCTTTCAGCCGCTTGCGCAGTTCGTTGATTTCGAGCCGCAGCACGCTGCGGATGTCCTCCGACAACAACGGGTGAAATGGCACGATTTCATCGATGCGGTTGATGAATTCAGGCCGGAAATGACGCCGCAGTTCCTCCAGCAGCGTGAGACGCGCGCTGTCGTTGCCACCGCGACACAACACGCTGGCCCCCACGTTCGATGTCATGATGATGATTGTGTTGCGGAAGCTGACTTCGCGCCCGCGCGTATCCTTCAGACGGCCCTCCTCAAAGACCGGAAGAAAAATGTCGAAGATGCGCGGATGCGCCTTCTCAATCTCGTCGAGGAGGAGGATGGAGAACGGCGTCGTGCGCACGGCTCCGGTCAGGCGGCCTTCCTCTTCGCATCCCGCGTAGCCCGGCGGCGCGCCCAGCAGCCGCGAAACGGAATGTTCCTCGACGTACTCCGACATGTCGAACGTGATGAGATGGTCCGCCGACCCGAACAGCGCGTCCGCCATCAGCTTTGCAAGGCGCGTCTTGCCTACGCCCGTCGGTCCCAAGAACAGCATGACCGCATCGGGGCGGTTCGGGTCCGCGAGGCCCGCCCGCGATTTCTTCACCGCGGCGACCGCCCGGGTCACGGCCTCGTCCTGGCCGATAAGCCGTTCCTTGAGCCACCGCTCGAGCTCCGTAAGGCGCAGCCGTTCCTCCCTCGTGAGTTCCTCGAGGGGAATGCGCGTGATCTGGCTGATTACCTTGCGGATGTCATGGGGCGTGATCTTGCCGTCGGGGCGCTGCCCCAGCAACTGCTCCGCGTGCAACTGGCTCTGGCTCGCCGCGATCGCGCGGAGCCGGTACCGCGCGCAGGCCTGGTCCAGCACGTCGATGGCCTTGTCGGGCAGTTGCCGGTTGGGCATGTGCCTTACCGTCAGTGTCACGGCAGCCTGAATTGCGCGGTTGCTGATGTGGACGCCGTGGTGCCGCTCAAATTTGGGTTTCAGGTGCTGCAGCACCTCTATGCTGGCCTCTTCGGACAACTGTTCAACGCGCAGCATCTGGAACCGCCGCTCAATTGCAGGGTCCTTTTCGACGCATTTGCGGTATTCTTGAAGCGTCGTCGCGCCGATGCACCGGATTTCGCCCCGTGCCAGCACCGGTTTCAGCAGATTCGCCACGTCCATGGAATCGCCTTCCGTGGCGCCCGCGCCCATAATAAGATGGGCCTCGTCAATGAACAGAATGGTGTCCCGCGCATGGCGCAGCTCCTCGATTAGCGCGAGCATCTTCTCCTCGAACGCGCCGCGATATTGTGTGCCCGCCAGCAGCGCGGCCATATTCAGTTCCAAGATGCGATAGGGGGGAAGAAGCCCCTGCGTCTCGCCCCCGGCAATCTTGACCGCGACGCCTTCCACCAATTGCGTCTTGCCCACCCCGGCCTCACCGACGATCATGACGTTGTTCTTTGTCTTGCGCGCCATGATCTGCAATATCTCGAACATTTCCTGGGCGCGTCCGATGGCGGGCGCAATCTCGCCCTGAGCCGCCGCAGCGGTCAGGTCTCGCGTCAGCGAAGCCAGACCGGATTTCGGCTTGGCGGCCGCCTGTTCCGGCCCCGGTAATTCCCTGTGATCGGAAGGGGGGCGCGCCTCGGGAACAAACTCGGGCAATTGGCTGAGTTCCGCGCGCAACAATCCCCCGCACTCGCGGCGGCCCAGTTGCAGCCCGTCCATGGCCCGGCTCGGCCCCGATAACGGGTCCGAAAGCACTGCCAGCAGCCAATGGCCGGCGCCCGCGGCGTCCCGGCCGAGCCGTTGCGCAAGCCGGGTTGCGGCGTTGGTCACAGCGATGCACCGGGGCGAATAGAAAATCTCGCCTGAAACGGACGGGACCGCGCCGCGCCAGCCCCGCCGGTTCACTTCGCGCGCCGCGGCATGCAGACTGTTCAAGTAGCGGTCCACCACGGCGCGCGGCAGTTTCTCGGGGTTTTCGAGCAGCGCCGTGAAGACATGCTCCACCCCCACGTAGAAGTTGCCTTGACCGACGCTCAGCGCCGTAGCCCGTTCCAGCAGCGCGGCCATCTCAGGTGACACTGTGAGTTGCACCAACACCCCTTCTGAAGGCAGTGTGCCAGCTACGCGCGCGCCGACACACTTCACCCTTCCGCATGGCCATTATTCGCGTTTTCTCCCGCCCATTCAACTCCCCGAAGCCGTTTCCCAATGAGGATGCTGCACGTTGCCCGCCGGTGCCGCCGCGCGGCAGCACAACCAGCGCGCCGCCCGAACGAAAGACGCAATTAGGGGAGAACAGGGTCAGGCTTCGACGCGGCAGTATTCCTGCTCGTACCACTGGCGCCATTGCGCGGCGTATTTATTGATCCATTCAAACACCGCCTCGGCGCCGAGGTCGCGTTGCGCCTTCTCCGACTCGATCCACTTGTGGTCCTCTATCGCCTTGCGTTCCATGGCCATCATGTGCTGCATCCGCCACTGCTTGGCGTGATGTTCCAGCCAATCCCTTATCGCAAAGTCCAGACCCACGTCGTACCCTTTCTGCTGCGACAAATGATACTTGTGCACCTCAATAGCCTTTAACTCGTCCTGACTGAAATCAGCCTCCATTCTTTGAGTACCTCATGCAGCCTAACCCAAGGCCTTCTACGCTTTGCACTCCGGCGCTGCGCGCATAATTATTGACGGATTATGGTTAGCGTTTATTCTCATTCAAATTCTCGCAGCGCAATCGACTACATACCCTATTTTATCACAGGAGACGGCCAAGATTGTCACAATTCGGAGAATATGTCAACACCGTTACAGCCCCTTCTTGGCATTTTCGGGAGGGCAACCCGTCCGTGACGCCCTATTCCAGGACCGGAGCGAAGTGTAAGACATGTCCGACACGATGTCAATCCCAAAATCACGAAATACTGCGATTTTGGCTATTATGTGTCTTTTCACCGGCCGGCTTCGGCACATCCGGGCTTTTCTGCTCGTATTTCTGGTTTCTTGGGTGCAACGTGGGGGGGGATGGCGGACATTCCCGCGTAGCACTGCCCGCCGCACTGCCCGGGGAACCTCCCGCGCCTTTTTGAGATAAAGAAGCACGTCGGCACATCGCATGGGGCACGAGGCGCGTGTCCGCCCCGCGAGGCGATTGGGGCCGTTCTGCGCGCCAGCGGCGTCGTGGCCCGGCGCTGTCTGCATGAATTCGTGCGCGGCAGATAGCGCGATGAGGCGCACGAGGGTTGGGACCATGCACGAGAAAACAGTCACGCGGACACATGTTGGGGCATTCATCTCCTGGTCTGCGCGCGCCCTGCTGTGCATACTGGGCTGGCGGGTGGTGGCGGAATCGCCGCCTGTAAAGAAGAGCGTCATTATTGCCGCGCCGCACACCAGCGCTTGGGATTTCTTCTACGGGTTGCTCGGGGCGCTGGCCATGCGGGTGCCTCTCTGCTTCCTTATCAAGGACACGGTGTTCCGGTGGCCGCTGAACCTGCTTCTGTACCGGCTAGGGGGCATCCCCGTGAACCGGCGCGAACGGAAAGGCGCAGTGGATCAGATAGCTGGGGCGCTCCGGCGGCATGACCGGCTCTACGTAATGATCACGCCGTCCGGGACGCGGAAGCGGGTACGTTATTGGAAAACCGGATTCTACTGGATTGCGCACCGGGCCGGGGTGCCGGTGTGGCTCACTTACATTGATTACCGGAACAGGGTCATGTGCGGCGGGCCGTTCCTGTACCCCACAGGCGACATTCACGCCGACTTCGAGCGCATCCGGGCCTTCTACGAGCCGGTTTTCGGCCCCATGCCCAGTTGCAGACCCGCGCCGCGGGAGTACGAAGAGACGCGGGAGCGGATGGCGAGTTGACACGTTGAAAGCCGGGAAAGCGCTCACGGCCAGGGCGGGCCCGGCAGTATCGCCAGCCGAATCTCGTTCGTGCTGTTCGGCCGGGCCGCTTCGAAATAGACGTACACTTCGTCGCCGGCGCGCAGCCAGTGCGAGTAACGCCAGGTATGACACGCGCCCGGCGTTGTGCTGCATAGCAGGGGCACATCGGGGGTCAGGTCGACGAAGGTCTTGAGGTCCAGCGTGTACGCCAGCCCGGTGGCGATGTTGTAGACAGGGTCGTACCACTGGAAATGGGAGCCCTCATACACGAACAGACAACCCACCGGCATGGGCAGGACGCATGCGGGACGCGTGAAGAAATCGTGCCAGCCTGAATTCGGCAACACCGGCGTCGCGCCGGCAGGCGACCATTCCATGCCGTCCCGGCTGACAAAATGGTGAATGCGTTCGACAAAATCCGTGCCGATGACGAACATGTGCCATTGTGAACCGTCCCAGTGCAGGACCGGGTCCTTGTATCCGCGCACGCGGGCGGTCTCGTCGCAGGGAGCATTGGGGGCGAGCACGACCCTTGCGGTTCGCGCGTCGAACCGTGCGGGGTCATCGACGTCGTCGAAGACCAGGATAGACCAGCCGGTCTCGAGCCCCGCGCAGCCGTAGAGGCGGAATTTGCCGGAGCCGGGCAGCTGCACCAGCGCGGGCCGCTCGAAGCCCGGCACGCGCGCGTCTTCACGCTTCAGATGATGGATAGGCGTGAAATGCTTGCCGTCCTCGCTTTTGAGCAGGCGCACCTCGTAACCGCGCTTGCCGCGGGGCGAATTGCCTTCGCGCATGCGTGCCGCGAGATAGAAGACGCCTGCCGTGGTGCGCACCACCGAGGGCGCGCCGGCCCACCATTCCGGCGTATCCTGGTCCGGCTCGAGGATGACGTGATACGACCGGAAACAATCGGCAAGGGGGATGTTGCTGGCAGTCTGTGAGAGCATGTTCAAGCACTCCGTTGTTTCCACAAAAGAGCAGAACGGCACACGGAACCGCTGCCCATTACTTGCCTGGCAGGCGCGCACACCTTGTTGCCGCTGAACGGGCTCGCAGGCTGGCCGCCTAATGCTTGCGCCACGAGGCTTCGCGCTTCTCGAGGAAGGCGCGCAGCCCCTCCTCCGCCTCGGCTGAACCGCGGGCGTCCATGTGAATCTCGACGGCGCGTTGGAGGTCGTCCGACAGGGGATGGTGCCATACCTCATCAAACCACACCTTGGTCTTGCGGACTGCCTCGGGGCCGCCCTGCAAGGCCAGATAGACCATCATCTCGATCTGCTCTTCAAGCATGTCTATCGGCACGCAGTGCGATACGAGGCCGATGGCCACGGCCCGTTCCGCTTTCACAATCTCGCCCAGCATCAGCAGTTCGCGAGCATGCCGCTCGTGCAGCAGACGGCGGACGAATGTCATGATCAACCCCGCGACCAGACCGCGCCGGACCTCGGGAAAGCCAAAAACGCAATCCGTTGTCGCAACGGCCAGGTCACAAGCGGACATGAGGCCCGCGCCGCCCGCCAGCGCCGCGCCGTGCACCCCGGCAATCGTGACCTTGGGCGAGTAATAGACCGTTTCGAGCAATCGCGCGAGCTGTTCCGCGGACTCGTGGCCCTTCGTGTCGTCCAGCGCCTCTTCCAGGTCGAGACCGGCGCAGAATACGGGGCCGTTGCCCCGCAATACAATGGCGCGAACCGCCTCGTCCCGGTTGGCCGTCTCGAACGCGTCGCTCAACGCGCGCAACATGGTGATATTCAGCGCATTTCGCTTCTCCGGCCGGTTTAACGTCACGTACGCAACCGATTCGGGGCCTTTGCTAAACAGTACCAAGCCGCTCATGGCGTTCCCCTTATCCGTTTCCCTTGCGGGGGCCATAACAGTCCCGTAGCAAGTCCTCATTTATCTCAACCTGCAGCTCGAGCAGCGCCTGACCCAGCGTCTTGCCCTGTGCGTCAATACGCACGCTGCAACTGCCGCCGCCCGCCAGCACGCGCGGCAGCACAAAATTCAACGCGCCAAGATTGGGTAAATCATACCGTTCCACCGGGCCGGGGTCCAGCGCCGCGAAGAACGCCGCGACACGCGCCGCGGTCAGGCATTCGCGCAGTACGACATACCCCGCGCGAGTGTACGCGATGACACCGATGTTTGCGCCGCCGCCTTTGTCGCCGCTGCGCGCATGTGCAATCTCGCCCAGCCGGATCCGAGTCATCGCGTTCTCCTATGCGTTCAGACATCAAACACGCGGGTTTCGACGGTGACATCCTCGCGCGCAATCAGGCACGGCCAATAACGGAACACCGGGCGCGGGTCCGGGCGCCCCGCCGCGTAGCCCGTGACGCCCTGCGGCCCGCTGGTAACCAGCGGCGCAATCTCGCTTGCGAAGCGCTCGACCGCTTCCTTGCGCGGGTCGGCCACGCTGATGCGCAGGACAGTCTCGAGCAAAGGCGGCGGCGCGAGCACCCCGGCCGCGCAGGCATTGGCGCCCAAGCATTCGATATTCGTGCGAGCGAAATCGAATCCCGCGCGGCGCAGGCGCTCCAGGATGACATCGCCGCACCGGCGCGCTTTCGTCACGGCGTCGCGTCCGAATATGGTGAGCAGGCCTTGTGCCCAATAGCCGTCGCGGTAGGTGGCGCTGACCTTGTAGGTATGCGTGGGGCGCGCGCCGCGCGCGTTGCGCACGCGCACCCGGTCGCGGCCCGCTTCCTCAAGGTGCAGCGTGGTGAAATCGACGCGGCAGTCCGGGCTCAGGTAATGGGCCGGATTGCCGATTTCATAGACGAGTTGCTCCTTGGTCGTTTCGAGGTTCACGCGTCCGCCGGTTCCTTCGGGTTTTGTCACGACGAACTCGCCGGATTCCTCCATCTCTACGATGGGGAATCCCATATCGGCGGGGTTGGGCAGGTCCAGCCAGTTCGTGGCAATGCCGCCGCAACACTGAACGCCGCATTCGATGATGTGGCCCGCCACCGTGGCGGCGGCGAGGCGATGAAAGTCGTTGAGGCCCCAGCCCCATTCATGGACGCAGATGCCCACGGTGAGACTCGGGTCCGCGACGCGTCCCGTGACCACGATATCCGCGCCCTCGGCAAGCGCGCGCGCCACGCCGTCTGCGCCTATGTAGGCGTTCGCGGTGACCAGCCGGTCGACGACCTGCGCAAGCGGGCGGCGGTTTTCCAGGTCCTGGAAATGCGCATTGGCCGGGTCCTCGCGAAGACGGGTCAGCACGTCATCACCGGAGACGATGCCGACTTTCATGCGGAACAACCCGGCCTCGCGCAACACGGCCACGCACGCTTCCGCGCATCCCACGGGGTTCAGCCCGCCGGCGTTACAGACCACTTTCGTGCGCTGGCCTTGTTTCCAGAAGGGGACGAGGCTGCGCACAACTTGCACGAAATCGCGCGCATACCCCGCGCGGGGGTCTCGGTCCCGCTGGAGCGCCATGATGCTCAGCGATACTTCCGCCAGGTAATCCAGCGTAAGGTAATCGAGTTCGGAACACTGCGAGAAGAGCCGCGCGGGCGCGTCGCTGCTGTCGCCCCAGAAGCCCTGAGCGTTGCCTATGCGGATACTCATATGAGAACCCATGATTTCAAGGTTACGCAGTCCAACAAGTTGAATCTGTGAGCGGCACAGACTGCTTCATCACGTCAAATCTCTATTGCCACTGTTCGCGGATGACATCGTCCCCTTCCGGGAAGTGCTTGTCGCGCGTCACCAAGGTCACGTCATGCGGGAGCGCCAGCGCGGCCATCCTGAGGCCGTTGCCGTGGGGCATCTTGCCTGTACGCCTCAGGGGGACATCCTCCTCCGATGTGCGGCCGCGGACCCTGAGCAAGCGAGAGGCCTCAACGCCAAGCGGTCTGCCGGTCCCAAGTTCCGGAACGTACTTGAGGACGCGCACTTGAAGCTGCTCGGGCGCGCAGTCGGCCTCGCGCACCTTTTCATCGCGGATCTCGGGCCTCACCCCTGTACCCTCCCATCAGTTCTTATCAGGCGCCAGACATGGGAATGCGCGAAACCCACGCGAATGTGCATATTCTACCCGGAAATACTGCCGGAAGACACGTTTGAAACTGGCGCGGGAATGATGCGGTTCTTCAGGACTTTCACGTCTGAATGACGCCCGTATGGAAACGGACGCCGGGCCTTGGCCGCTTCACAAGGCCCAGGGTCGTGATCAGCACTTCGCGAGTCTTGTCGGGCGGTATGATCGCGTCCACCCATCCGCGTGCGGCGGCGTAGCGGATATCGGTTTGCTCCTCGTAGTCATCATGCACCTGGCGGCGCAGCGCCTCGAGCTCACCCTTGTCTACCTCGATGCCCTGTTTGCGCGCTTCCTCTTCAAGCACTTTCTGGCGAATGGAGAAGATTACGCCGCTTGCCTGGGCCGCGCCCATGACGGCGTACTTTGCGTTCGGCCATGCAAATATGAAGCGCGGGTCATACGCCTTGCCGCACAACGCGTAGTTGCCCGCGCCGAAACTGCCTCCGACGACTACGGTGACCTTGGGCACGACGCTATTGCTCATGGCGTTAACGAGCTTCGCGCCGCTCCTGATGATTCCGGACTGCTCCGCCTGTTTGCCCACCATGAATCCAAGCACGTCCTGCAGGAACACCAGCGGCAGGCCGGTCTGGTTGCAGTCCAGAACAAAACGCGCCGCCTTGTCCGCGCTATCGGCGTAGATAACGCCGCCAATCTGCATGCCTTGCTGCGGCGCCTGGCATTGCAGCCGCTGATTGGCGACGATGCCCACTGCCTGGCCGCCGATGCGCGCAAAGGCCGTGATAAGCGTCTTGCCGAACTCGGGTTTGTACTCGACGAACGAATCCCGGTCGATGATCGTCTCAATGAGCCGGTGCGCGTCGTACGCCTTTCTGCCGTCCACGTCTACCAGCTCATACACTTCCTCGGGGTTTCGCTCAGGCGGGATGCTAAAGGCCCCCTCGTGCGGCCAGGTCCAGGATTCCGCGGGCAGCAGCGCGATTAGTTCGCGGATGCGCGCCAGGCACGCAGGGTCGTCCGGTTCGCGGAAATCGACGGTGCCGCTGATCTCGGCGTGCATGCGCGCGCCGCCGAGATCCTCCGGGGCCGTGTCCTGGCCGATGGCCGCCTTCACCAGTGCCGGTCCCGCGAGGTATAGCCCGCTGCCGTCCGTCATGAGCGTCCTATCGCAGAGTACGGGCAGATACGCGCCGCCCGCGATGCAGTTGCCCATAATCGCCGCATACTGGGGGATGCCGGCCGCCGAAAACACGGCGTTGTTCCGGAAGATGCGCCCGAAATCGTCCTCGTCGGGAAAGATCTCGTCCTGCATCGGGAGGTACACGCCAGCGGAGTCGACGAGGTATATCACCGGCAGCGCATTCTCGAAGGCGATGCGCTGTGCGCGCAACAGTTTCTTGCATGTCATGGGGAAAAACGCGCCGGCCTTCACCGTTGCGTCATTGGCGATGATCATGCAGGGGCGGTTGTGGACCAGGCCGATCCCCGCGACGCAGCCCGCGGCGGGCGTGTCCCCGACCTCCGGGTACAGCCTGTAACCGGCCCAGAGCCCGAGTTCGAGGAAGAATTCGTCGTCGTCAAGCAATCGGGCAAGGCGCTCGCGCACGAACAGGCGGCCCAGCTTGTGCTGCCGTTCCAGGCCCTTCGCGCCGCCGCCCTGCTGCAGCGCGTGTTCTTGCTCCAGGAAGGACTCGGCGAGCGACCGCAGGTTGTGCCGTCTTGTCTGCGATGGTTCGTTTGCCTTCGCCACGCCGCGCACCGCCATGCTCAGCACCCCGTGAGGCGCCGCGCCACGTTGCGGACGGCATCGTCATGGTTGCGCACAATGCCGCCCAAGGCCCGGTCAATCGTATCCAGGGCCAAGGTGCAGTACAACTTGCCGGTGGCGAGGTTCGTGGCTGCGTGTTCGTCCCGGGCCGATTCGCTGTCGAGGCGCCCAAGCACCGCGGTCATGCCGTAGAGCGCCATGGCGGCATCCGCAATGCGGTTCAATTCCAATTGAGCATCCAGGATTGTTTCCCGGTAGTGGACAATCAAGCGTTGCACGGCCAGGCCGAATCTGCGCACGCGTTCGCCCAGTTGCCGCGCCTCTTCCCGCAGTTCCGGTTTACGTACGGGCACGGACGGCGTCACGAGCAGCTTGCGGGCGCTGTCCTTGCCGATCCCGAAGATCTTGCCGATGAGCATGCGCGGCTTGCCAAGCGTGTCCGCAACGTCCTTGAACTGCATGCCGATATCGCGCATCCCGACGAGGCCGATAAACGCGCGCAGCACGTCGTTCGAGCCCTCGCCGATCGAGTTTAATCGCGCGTCGCGCATCATGCGCTCGAACGGCTCATCCGTGAAAAAGGAGCGGCCCCCGAACAGCTGCATGGTGTCGTAGAGGATGTCCCACTGCTTCTCGCTGGCGAAGACCTTGAGCATCGCCGTCTCGAGCATGTAATCCTCTTCGCCGCGGTCCACCAGTCCGGCCGTGAGTTGCGTCATCGCGTCCATCGCATAGGCATATGCGGCCATACGCGCGATCTTCTCTTTAACCAAGTCGAAATGGGCGATGGATTGCTTGAATTGGACGCGCTTCTGGACATGATCGATGGCGCGCTCGACACAGTATTTCGCCGTGCCCGAACAGGTTGCCCCGAAGGTCGTGCGCCCGAAATCCAGCGCGTGCAGGGCAATGTGCAGACCCCGGCCCAGTTCGCCGAGAACGTTCGCCGCGGGCACTTCCATGTCTTTGAATGCCAGTTTTGCCGTGCGCGTGCCGCGCATGCCCACCTTTTCCAGGGCAGGCGCGGTCACCTTGAACCCCGGCATGTCCGGCGTGACCAGGAATGCCGTAATCTTGTCTTCGCCTTTGATTTCCGTTCGCGCCATGACCGTAAGCACGTCCGCGATGGAACCATTGGTGATCCACTGTTTTGTGCCGTTGATTACCCAGGCGTTTTTCTCAGGGTGGAAGACGGCGCGGGTCTGAACGTTCGCGGCGTCCGAGCCTGCGTGCATCTCGGTCAGCGCGAACGCGGCCAGGGCCTCCCCGCGCGCAAGCCGCGGCAACCAGGTGTCTTTCTGTTCTTCCGTGCCGTAGAGGAGCAGCGCCTTCATGCCGATGCTCTGGTGCGCATTGATGAAGAGCGCCGTGGACCCGCACCGGCGGGCCACCTGTTCGACCGCTCTGCAATATTGAGTTTGCGAGAAGCCCAGCCCGCCATACCGTTGATCGATGGTGCAACTGAGGAGACCGGTATCCGCGAAACCACGGATCAGGTCCCGGGGAATGTCCGCGTTCCGGTCTATGGCGTCCGGATCGAGATGCGCGTCCATAAAGGCGTTCAACCGCTGAATGAACGTCTCGCTCTCACGCGTCTCGGCTTCTGACGGCTGCGGAAAAGGAAACACGCGGCCCGCATCGAACAGCCCGGCATACAAACCCTTGGCGAAGCTGGGCAGGCGCTCGCCGGAAAACAGCAGTTCCTCGGCGAGCTTGAGCTGTTCTTCCTTTACCGCCTGATCCATTGGCATGACGCTTCCTTCCAGCTCATCGCAGGGACTATTGGGACACATGCAGGGTATAATGAAAAACCGCACCCCTGCGGCGCTTATTCCTTTCGCGGCCGGGCGGGCTGCCTGCCGGGACAGTGGCCATGCGGGACACGCGGGAAGAAGATCGGTGCGCACTGCCGCACCGGAGAGGAGGCCGACATGTCAATCAGACTGGGCAAAGCGGTTGTGGAAGTGGTTGAGGGCGATATCACCGGGGAAGAGGTGGACGCCATCGTCAATGCGGCGAATAGCAGCTTGTTGGGGGGCGGAGGCGTGGACGGGGCTATCCATCGCGCTGGGGGGCCGGCCATTCTGGCGGAATGCCGAAAGCTGGGGGGGTGCGCCACCGGCGACGCCAAGATCACGAGCGCGGGGCGCATGCCCGCGAAATACGTGATTCACACGGTCGGGCCGGTCTATCGCGATGGTCAGCACCGGGAACCCGAACTGCTCGCCAGCTGTTACCGGCGCAGTCTCGAGGTAGCGGCCGA
>JAGMZX010000022.1:45713-52210 GCA_018005585.1 Candidatus Hydrogenedentota bacterium
CCGCAGGCACGAACTCTACATCTATATGCTCGGCGTTGCGCGGGCCTGGCGCGGACACGGCGTCGGCTGGCGCTTGCTCGAGTGTGCGCAAGAAGAGGCGCGCGCTTCCGGCAAGACCGCGCTGCGTCTCGGCGTCGTGCTGGATAATGACCCCGCCCTGCGCCTCTACCACAAGTTCGGGTTTATGCGCGGCCCCTGTATCCGTTCCAGATGGCTCCGCTGGGTGGACGGCACTGAGGGTTATTACGTCATGACGAAACCGCTTGCATAAGCCGCCGGTCAGAAGCGTATAAACGCAACGGGAATCGCGGACCGGTCTCCGGGCAGGAGTATTGCAGGCTCGGCGAGGAGCAAGACGGAATGGCCAGCCAATTGGGGTGTATCCCGTGCCGGGGCGGGGGGATTGCCCGCGCGACGGAGCCCACTGCGCCCGCGGGCCTTCTCTCTCGGGTGTTCTTGCCGCTGCTCGCGCTTGTGACGGCGGTGGCCGCGCCGAACTTCGCTGCCGGGGACGACGGCCAGTTGCGCATGAACCAGATTCAGGTGGTTGCGACGCACAACAGTTACCATCAGCGGCCCGGCGACGTCAGCCTCTCTATCATTACCACCCTGTTTCCAGACGCCAAGGCGTGGGACTACTCGCATCCCCCGCTCGATGTACAATTGGACCGCGGCGTGCGCAGCTTTGAATTGGACATCCACCACATGAAGGGCGGTTATGGAGTGTTTCACGTGCCCCATATCGACATGGGGTCGACGTGTCCCACGCTTGGCGGGTGTCTGGAGACGGTCCGCGACTGGTCTCGCGCGCATCCGCAGCATGTGCCCATCATTTTCCTGCTCGAAATCAAGGAGGAGGGCATTACCCTCGACCCCGAGAACGTTTTGCCCATTGACGCAGCCGCCTTGGACTTGCTGGACCAGGAGGTCCGGGACGTGTTTCCGCCGGAGCAACTGATCACGCCGGATGACGTGCGCGGCGGCGCGCCCACACTCGAAGCGGCTGTGCTCGAACGCGGCTGGCCGGTCCTGGATGACGTGCGCGGACAAGTCATGGTCGTATTGCATGAACGCGGCGCCACACGCGACCTGTACACGGCGGGGCGGCCGTCGCTCGAAGGCCGCGCCATGTTCATCCGTTCCGAAGAAGGCCGTCCCGACGCGGCATTTCTCATTATAGACTATCCTCGCGTGGGCGTCATCCAGCGGGTGGTGTCAAAAGGGTACATGGTGCGCACGCGCGCAGACTCCGGCCTGCGCCACGACGACCTGGACCGGCGCGATGCGGCCCTTGCCAGCGGCGCACAAGTAGTCAGCACGGACTTTCCTCCCGGCGAAGCGCACCGGGACAACGGGTACGAGGTCTCGTTTGCCGGAGGCGGCGTGCGGGTCAATCCTGTAAATGCTGTTCCATACCTTGCTTTGGCTTCGCTGGAACCCTGAGCCGGGTCTGGAGTGGAAGACGTCGCGGATTTCGCGTAGGCTACGCTCGGGAATGACAGCGGGAAGCCTGCGCCATGCCGGAATCCAATCGGGAAAAACTGAATGCGCTGTTGCGCCGCACCGGGATGATGACCGGGGCGCAATGGGTCCAGAAGCGCATGGAAGAAGAGCGGCGCCGCGAGGAGGGCGAATACGACATCGACAGAGTGGTCCCCGGTGAGTTGACCGGGGAGGGGGATGCTCAGTTCTATCTGGTCCGCCGCGATTTTCCCCTTGATGCGCTGCACGGTTCGGTCGACCTGGGCGCCGTCCTGCGTACCAGTTCGAAACACATTGCCTTTTCGGCATGCGACCCGGACCTTGAGGATCTCGATCCGCGCGCCACGTTGTTCATGGACACCGAAACCACAGGGCTTTCGGGGGGCACAGGCACCGTCGCGTTTCTGGTTGGCGTTGGTTACTTCACGGAGCATGCGTTCCGGCTCGACCAGTGTTTCATGCGCGACTACGACGAGGAGGAGCCCATGCTCCGGTTTCTCGCCGGCATCTTCCGGAATCACAGCGCCGTTGTCGGGTACAACTCCAAGAGTTTCGACCTGCCCCTGCTGCGCACGCGATTCATACAGAATCGCATCCCGTTCCGGCTCGACGGCTGCCTGCATTATGACGCCATGCATGCCGCGCGCCGCATCTGGAAGGAACGTCTGGGCACGTGCACGTTGGCCGCGGTGGAAGAGGCGGTGCTGGGTGTCCGCAGGGAAGGCGACGTACCGGGGCATCTGATCCCGCAGTACTGGTTTGACTATTTGCGGACGCGCGACGCCCGGCCCCTGAAAGGGGTCTTTTACCACCATTCCATGGATATTCTCTCGCTTGTGGCGCTTACGGGGCTGGTGTCGCAGATGCTCGAAACGCCCGGCGGTGGTTTTGAGCATGCCGAGGATCGTCTGTCCGTCGTGCGCCTGCATTTCCGGCAGAAGCAGTACGCGGAAGTGCTGGAACATGCTTCGCGCTTCCTGGAGGAGGAAGAGCGCAGCCCACTTCGGCGCGAGTGCCTCGAAATGCTGGCGCTGGCCGCGAAGAGGCTCCGGCGTTTCGAGGAAATGGCTCTTTTCTGGGAGAGACTGGCCGAGGAATACCCATCTCATCTGGACGCGCGGCTCGAACTGGCGAAACACTGCGAACACCGCCTGCGCGACCTCGACCGCGCCGAATTACTCTGCGCGGAGGTGCTGGACCTGTTCGACCGCCGCGCCGCATTGAGCCGGGACGCCGGCGCCGGTCCCCCGGGCGCCGATGCGTTACGGCGGCGGCTGGAGCGTATCCGCCGGAAACGCGCGCGGGGCGGCGGGGGCGCACAAGACGCCGACCTTGGGCAACGCGGCACGGAAGAATGAGACTCCCCGCCATCTGCCCGTTGCGCGAAGAATTGGGTGTCCCAATCAGTTGTCCCTTGCGCGTTTCGCAGGAGTATGGTATAAACGGTGCTTCCTGCCGGTGCATTCCGTACACGTTCAGTCGCTTCGGTGTTGTGACGGTTTGAGCTTGGCGGGAGCGCAATGAAGAAGAGGACGGATGGAGAAGCGGGCCGGCCTTTCCGCGCATCAACCGCGCAAGAAGGACGCCCTTGGACATCGGTATATAGAGGATATGGAGTGAGAACAATGAGCAGAACGTTATTGGCGGCGGTACTTCTGGTGTGCGCACTTGGTATTGCGGTGACGTTCATCGTGAGCGAGACCTTGGCCCAGGAACAGCCTCCGGCTCCGGCGCCGCCGGCGCAGATATCGGCGCCGCCGCCGGCCGCAGTTCCCGCTGCCCCGGTGGAAGCGGCCCCAGTGCAGCCCGGCGGCCCGGCCCCGAAGATCTTTTGCCCGGAGCCCGAATACAACTTTGGCGAGCGGGACGAGAGCGAGGCGGTCGAGCATGAATTTGTCATTCAGAATCAGGGCGACGCGCCCCTCGAGATTACAAACGTGAAGACTTCCTGCGGTTGCACCGCCGCGAAACCGCAGGATTCAACCGTGCCCCCCGGCGGGGAAACGAAAATCGCGGCCAAGCTGTCATTGCATGGCCGCCAAGGGGAACTGAGCAAGACTATTACGGTTTCCTCGAACGACCCGCTCACGCCCAACCTGGTGCTGACGCTGAAGGGCACCGTTACTGCTCCGATAATGTATGAGCCGCGCATACTCAACTTCGGCAAGGTGCTTGGCGGCAGCGCGGCCCCGCAGAAACTGGTGCTCCGTTCCCTCACCGACGATTTCGAGGTTACGGCCGTCACGGCGTCTCTGGATTTTGTGAAGACCGAGGTCAAGGAAGTCGAACCCAAGCGTGTCTACGAGGTGACCGCACATATTGACCAGTTGCCCGCCGCCGGCCAACAGACGGGCACGTTGACCGTGCAGACGACGCATCCGCGCAAACCTCAGTTCAACGTTACCATCTATGTGGAAGTTGTCGGGCCCCTTGATATCAGCCCCCCGACCATTGCGCTTCAGTATAGCAATGACCCGGCGCAGAAGATCACGCAGGTGGTGCGCGTCGGGCCGGGTACGGTTAAGGAGTTTGAAGTGACGGAAGTCATCGTGCCGGATGAGCGGATTGGCGTGGAGCTTATGCCGCGCCCTCAGAATCAGTTTCTGATCAAGCTTATCGACATGCCGCGCGACGACTCGCTCGACGGCAAGGAACTGATTGTCCGCACCACAGTGCCGGAAATGCCGGAAGTACGAATTCCCTTCCGCGTCATTAAGCTCGGGCAGCCTGCGTTGCGCCCGCCCGCGGCTGTGCCCGGGGGCCTCCAGCGCAACCCGTCCCCCAATGCGCCGGCGCAGCCGCCGCGACAGCAGACGCCGCAACAGACGCCGCAGCAGGCGCCGCAGCAGGCGCCGCAGCAGGCGCCGTCCGCCAGCCATAATGCGCCCGCTGACACCAACGCACCTGTGTTCCAACCCCCGGCGGCGCCCAAGCAGTAGGGTGACTTAAGAAGCCATTTCCATGCCTCGGACCTCACAGTCCGGGGCATTTTCTATTTGGGGCGCCTGCCGCGGACAGGCGCGGTCCCGGCGTGCCGCCCTGGAGGGGCCGTGCATGCCGGCCCCTACGGCTCGCCCAAACGCCGCAAAAGACACACGCGGGCGGCCTCGCGTACCGGAAGCCGCCCGCGCCGGAAAAGCTGGCAGGGGGGAGGGTCTAGCGCTTGGAGAACTGGAAGCGTTTGCGCGCGCCGGGGCGCCCGTACTTCTTGCGTTCCACCTCGCGCGCGTCGCGCGTGAGCATGCCGTGCGAGCGCAGGCTCTTGCGGAGGTTCTCGTCGTATGCAACCAGTGCGCGCGCCACACCCAGCCGCAACGCACCGGCCTGGCCCGCCAGGCCGCCGCCGTCGCAATGCGCGCGAATGTCAAACTTCCCCGCCGTACCCGTCACGTCGAAGACCTGATTGACCAGGCGCACGAGCGTGTCCCGCGCAAGGTATTCCCGAAGGGGTTGACCGTTGACGACGAAATTGCCCGCGCCGGGTTTCAGGCGCACGCGCGCGCGTGCGCACTTGCGCCTGCCCACCGAGACGGTCTCGCCGGAGGGGTCTTTCTTCTTTTCGGCAACGGGTTCCAGTATGGCTACGGTTTCAACGATATCGGTCACGGTAGCGGTTCTCCTGCGCTATTTGAGTTTGAATTCCTGCGGCCTCTGAGCTTCATGCGGATGCTCGGGGCCGGCGTATACCCGGAAGTGACGCGCCAGCCTGCGTCCCAGCGGATTATGCGGGAGCATGCCCCGGACCGCCTCATACATGATGCGTTCCGGGTGCTTCGCCATCATCTGCTGGTATGTAATCTCTTTCAGGCCGCCCTTGTAGCCCGAATGACGATAGTACGACTTCTGCTCGGCCTTCTTGCCCGTCACCACGGCCTTCGCCGCGTTGACGATGATCACGTGGTCGCCGCAGTCGAGGAAGGGCGTGTACTGGGGCTTGTTCTTGCCGCGCAATATCCGCGCCGCCGCGACCGCGACCCGCCCGAGCACCTCGCCCGCGGCGTCGATCACATACCACTGTTTCTTCTCCAACTCCCCTGCCTTGGGGAGATACGTTCTATTGTGGCTCATGGTTCCTCCATGGCGATTGCTGTGGAAAGACACACTTCGCACGGTCCGTGTAACGGGGTCAATATCCTAGCAAAGGATTCGTGCCGAAATCAACTTCACCCCGCTGTTTCAGACACGCACGCCGTGTTCCCGCGCCACGAGCAGGTTCGAGCGCAGCAACGCGTCGAAACTGCCGCAATCCGCCCACCAGCCGTCCAGGATTTCATACGTCATCGTGCCGCGCCGGATGAACGCGTTGTTCACGTCCGTTATCTCCAGTTCGCCGCGCGCGCTTGGCTCGAGCGTGTCGCAAATGTCAAACACCGAGTTGTCATACATGTATATTCCGATGACTGCGAGGTTCGACGGCGGCTCCTTCGGCTTTTCGATGATGCGCGCCACGCGATCGCCGTCAAGTACGGCCACGCCGAACTCGCGCGGGTCCTCGACTTCCTTCAGGAAGATTTTCGCGCCTTCCGGCTGCCGCTCGAAATCCTCGACCGCCTTGCGGATGCTGCCCTGGATGAAGTTGTCGCCCAGTACGACGGCCACCTTGTCCTTGCCAACGAAATGCCGCGCCAGCGCCAGCGCGTCGGCGATCCCGCCCTCGGTCTTTTGATACGTATAGTTCATATGCTTGAGGCCGAATTCCTCGCCATTGCCGATGAGCCGCAGGAATTCGCCCGCGCTGTTCCCGCCCGTCACCAAGAGGATGTCCGTAACCCCCGCATCGACCAGCGTCTGGATCGGATAAAAGATCATGGGTTTGTTGTACACGGGCAGCAGATGCTTGTTCGTCACGCGCGTGAGCGGCATCAGCCGCGAGCCCAGGCCGCCCGCCAGAATAACGCCTTTCATACACCGTCCCCTTGAGTTGTCCCGCTGAATCGGATAACCGGATTATGCCTGTCCGGGCAAGGTCCTCGCAAACCGCGGCGTCATCACGTGGCACGGGCGTCCCGCCCGTG
>JAGMZX010000023.1:0-2954 GCA_018005585.1 Candidatus Hydrogenedentota bacterium
GACCCACGTAGTGGTACCTTTTCATTGGAGGCCTCCTCTTGTTGTGGAGCGAATGCTGTTTTCTCCAAGACCATTCTATCCCCAGGGAGGCTTCCCTGATTCAAACCCACCTTATACATTCAAACAGGCACGTCTCCCCCGCGAAGCGCGGGGTCGCTTGTGCCAGTCCCCTGGAAGGCTTGCACCTGCCATTCCAGCGATTACGCGCCGCGGGACTGGGCGATCAGCATTACCGAACTGCTTCGGGTGATCCAATTCTACAACGCGGGCGCCTACCACCGCTGCGACCACGGCGAAGACGGCTTCTGCCCCGGTGTGGCATGGGCAAGCACCACAGAGGCGCAGGGGACACGGAGAGGGGGCGCGGAGGCGGATATCCCGCGAGACATTGGCCGAAGCGCGGGGTCGCTTGTGCCGGTCCCCTGACAGGAGAAGGCAGCGAACACGGGCGGGACGCCCGCGCCAATGTACAGAAACGCGGCAAGTCTTTGATTCCACGCGTTTTCCGTGTTAGGCTACCGGCTGGAAGCGGAAAGGTGGCAGTGTAGCGCCGTTTTCCCCGGGGTCTGCGGGGCTGCGGGTGCGTCTGCGCCAGGACTGGCGGTGTTTTCCTTATGGTTCAACACCGCCGGGGTGGCGTTTTTCGCCCTGCGGGACATATCCGCGAGGTTTGCATGTACGAAGTATTCTACGGTCTTCGAGAAAAGCCCTTTAACCTGACGCCGGATCCGAAGTTTCTGTATCTGAGCGACAAGCACAAGGAGGCTTTCGCGCACCTGCTCTACGGCATCAAGAACCACAGCGGGTTCGTGATGCTGACGGGCGAGATCGGCACAGGCAAGACGACTATCTGCCGCAATCTGTTGAATCAACTCGACCCTGAGACAGACATCGCCTTCATCTTCAACCCCGCGTTGAGCGCTATCGAACTGCTGAAAAAGATCAACGGGGAGTTCGGCATCGACTGCGCCGCGGATACGGCGCTGGAACTGGTGGACACGCTGAACCAATACCTGCTCGATGCCGCGGCGCGGGGCCGCAACTGCGTGCTCGTCATTGACGAGGCGCAAAACCTGACGCCGCCGGTGCTCGAACAGATCCGGCTCCTGTCCAACCTCGAAACCGAGAAGGACAAGCTGCTTCAGATTATTCTGATCGGCCAGCCGGAACTGGCCGAAGTGCTCGCGCTGAAGGAGCTGCGCCAGCTCAATCAGCGGATTACGGCGCGTTACCACTTGAAGCCGCTCACGGAAACGGAGACGCTGCAATACATCGCGTACCGGCTGCACGTGGCGGGCGGGCGCCGCAAAGTCCAGTTTGACCGCAAGGCGGTGCGCGCAATCTACAAGTTCTCGCGCGGGGTTCCGCGCGTGATCAACGCCGTATGCGACCGGGCGCTGCTCGTGGGCTACACGAAAGAGGTTCGCACCATCACCGCCGCCATCGTGCGCGCCGCCGCGCGGGAAATCCACGGCGAGCGGGTGCGGAGCCGGCGCAGCGTCTTCTCGCAGTTCCTGCGGCGGCTCGTGCCGAGCCCGGCGCTGCTCGTGGCGGCTGTGGTTCTCGTCGGACTCATCTTCTACGGGATTGTGCGGCCCCTGGAGAACCTGCTGGAGGAAGTCACGACGCAGAATACGCGCCCCGCGCCCGCGCTGACCCCTTCGCCCCCGCGGCCTTCCACGCTCGAAACGGCGAACGCATCGGCCCCATCCACCGCGCCGGAAGCGGCCGCCGCGCAGACATCCGGCCGCAGCGATTTCATAACAGCTATGCTCCATGTGGAGCCCGCAACGGCATTACAGGCCGCCTCCGGCGCGCTGCTGTCGGCGTGGAAACTCGACCCGTCCGCCGCGCCGCCCGAGGATTCCAGCATACAAGCGCTGACGGGATTCGCGGCGCGCAACAACCTGTCGTACGAGGTGCTCCGCCCGGCGCTGGAACAATTGCTCGCCGTGAACCTTCCCGCGTTCGTGAAAATGCGCATGGGCACGAAGGACCTGTGGATTGCGCTGGCGGGTGTCGACGGCGAAGAGTTGCGCGTAACCGCAGCGCCCGAAGAGACCGTGCTGGCGGCGCGTCAGGAATTCCTGGCCTACTACGCGGGGGAAGCGGTCGTTGTCTGGCGGGACCCGAATCCGGCCGCGCAGGTGTTGTTGCCGAACACGGCCGGCGAGCCCGTGGCCCGGCTCAAGGAAGCGCTGCGGCGCACGGGCCGCTTGTCGCCGGAAAACACCACCGCCGCGTACGACGCGGAAACCGCCGCCGCGGTCAGCCGGCTCCAGGCCGACACAGGCTTGCTGGTCGACGGGCGCGCGGGCAAGCAGGTGCGCATGGTGTTGACCAGTTGGCTCCCGGAAACGCCCACGCCCGCGCTGCGCCCGCTTGACGTGCCGGTGCCGGAACCCCATGTGCAGCAGGCCGCGACTGTCGCGCCGCAGGCAGCGGACGCCGCACCCACCGCGGAGCCAGAGACTCCGGCGGCCCCTGAGGTTGCGGCTGAACCGGCGGCGGAAACGCCGCCGCCCGCGGCTGCCCCGCCGGACGACGCAGTCTTGGAAACGGCCCCGTCGCCGTCGCCGCCCGAACCGGCGCCTGCCTCGTTGCCCGAGGACAAGCCCATGGCGGGAACACCTCCTGCAGCGCCCGCGGAAACCCCTGACGCCGCGCCTGCGCCGTCTGCGGAAATACCCGCGCCCGCGGAGATCCCGGACGCCGTGCCTGCGCCGTCAGCGGAAACACCCGCGCCCGCGGAAATCGCGGACGCCGTGCCTGCGCCGTCAGCGGAAATACCCGCGCCCGCGGAGATCCCGGACGCCGTGCCCGCGCCGTCAGCGGAAACACCCGCGCAGTTCGAGACGCCGGGCACCGCGCCCACGCCGCCCGCAGCACCGCCCGAACCACCGCCCGCGCCACCGCCCCCGGACCGCGCACAGATGATTGTCATGGAAGAACTG
>JAGMZX010000023.1:3054-33255 GCA_018005585.1 Candidatus Hydrogenedentota bacterium
GTCAGCGGAAACACCCGCGCAGTTCGAGACGCCGGGCACCGCGCCCACGCCGCCCGCAGCACCGCCCGAACCACCGCCCGCGCCACCGCCCCCGGACCGCGCACAGATGATTGTCATGGAAGAACTGCCCAAGCCGGACCTTGGGCCCGTAACCGAGCCCGCGCCGCCGGTGGAAGAACCGGAGAAGCCGGCCACGCCTCCCGTGCCGGCGAATGCGCCTCTGGCTCCCCATGACGCGAGCGGGGAAGGGTGAATCGCGTGAGACTTTGACGCCGTTACGGCGGCGTGTTTGAATATCGCTGCGCTTGCGCGCGCGAGCAGAAACGCTTAATGCGTCTTAGAACGGAGAGCGGCGGATGAGTTCGATTCTGGATGCGCTTCGGAAGGTGGAAGCCGAACGCATGCAAGCAGCCCAGCCCCCGCTGGAAGAGTCCATAACGGACGAAGCCGCGGAGCCGGAAGCGGTCGACGAGACGCCCGCGCCGCGCGAGGCGGTCGTGATGATTACGCGCGGGCGGCTGATCGCTGCGGGCGCGTTTCTGGGCCTCTGTCTTATCCTCGTGCCCGTGACCGTCTTCCATCTTCTCAACCGGTCCGGGGCGCCCGAAACCGGGCCGAAACCGCCTGCCACGGTTGCGGCCGTAGCACAGGCGCCCGCGCCAGCCGCCGCCACGCAGCCGGAACCGCCTCGGGCAATATCGCCGGCGCCGCCAAGCGCGCCCGTGCCGCCCGCCGCGCCGCCGGTCAGCACCCCTGCGCCGGCCCCGCCAGAGACAGTCGCCCCGGTTGCGCCCGTGCCGCCCATCGCGCCGCCGCATCCCGTCGTGACACACGAAGCGCCGCCGGTTTCGAATCCTCCTGATACGGTGAGAACCGAGCCTCCCCCGCTGCCGCCTGCCCCTGTCGAGGCAGCGCGCCCGCCGGAACCGGCGCCAGCGCACGAAACGCCTCCAGAGCCCCCCGCGCCCCCGATCATCGTGGCCCACGCCACCGCGCAGCCCGCGCCGGAACCGCCACCGCCACTGCCTCCCATGCAAGCGGCGCCTGCGCCGCAGCCGGTGGCGCCTCCGCAGCCGGTTGCGCCCGCGGCCCCGCTCCAGGAAGTGGACTACGTTGACGAGCCGCCTGCCTCTCTGACGCCGGTCACGCCGGTAGACCCAAAGACGTTGCCGGAACTGAAAGGTTCGGACCGCGTGCGCCTCGGGCTGGAGAACATGCGCATCAACGTGATCCGGGAAGCGGATGAGAACCGGCCGCACGGCGTGGCGATCATCAACCTGCACAAGGTATTCGTGGGCGAGCGCATCCCGGGCACGAACGCGCGGCTGATCGGTGTCGCGAATTCGGGCATTGCGATTGAAATGGTCGGCGCGGGACAGCGCTACTTTGTGCGCTGGTAACCGCGCCGTTGGACATGAAGCCTTTCGCCGCCGCAAAGGGTGATGGAGGAAACGAGGTCATGAAGCGCATCTTTATTGCACTCCTGGTGCTGGGACTCGTGGCCGGGTTCGGCTGCAGTCAATCGCCGGGCAGCGGCAAAATCCGCATCGCGGTAGTCCCCAAAGCCCTGACACATCAGTTCTGGCTGACCGTGAAGGCCGGGGCCGAAGCCGCGGGCAAGGAACTCGGCGCCGAAGTGATCTGGATGGGCCCGGACAAGGAAACGCAGGTAGACAAGCAGGTGGACATCATTGAGACGATGATCGTGCAGGGCGTGGACGCCCTGGTGATTGCAGCCTGCGACGAAAACGCGCTCAATGGCCCGATTCAGCGCGCGGTCGACGCGGGGATTCCCGTGATTACGATGGACTCGGGCGTAACCTCCGATATTCCGCTGTCATTCGTGGCGACGGACAACATCGCCGGGGCGAGGGCGGCCGCGCGCGAATTGGCCCGGCTTATCGGCGAGCAAGGCGAGGTGGGCCTGATTCCTTTCGTCTACGGGGCAGCCACTTCACAGATGCGCGAGGAAGGTTTCAAGCAGGGCATCCAGGAATTTCCGAATATTCAGCTCGTGGACATTCAATACTGCGAAAGCAATGAAGCCAAGGCGATGAGCGTGACGCAAGACATGCTCACGGCGCACCCGGGCATCCTCGGCATCTTCGCCGCGAATGAGAGCGCCTGCATCGGCGCGGCCCAGGCGTTGAAGACCGTTGGCAAGGCAGGCCAGGTCAAACTGGTCGGATTCGACGCGGCCGACGAAGAGGTGTCGGCGCTGCGCGACGGCACCGTCCAGGCGCTCATCGTGCAGGACCCGTTCAAGATGGGCTACGTGAGCGTGCAGACGGCCATGGCCGCGATCAAGGGCGATTCCGTCGAGAAACGAATCGACACGGGCGTGATGGTGGTTACACCGGAAAACGTGGACACGCCCGAGGTCCAGAGATTGTTGAACCCGCTGTGAAACTCGGCACTTTCGCCGTGAGCACGCCGCAGGCCCGAGCCGTGCGATACCGACGTTGAGGCGCCGCAAGCCGCATGTCCGACACATCCACATCGCCGGGCCGGCGTTTTCCCGTTCTGCTGAAGCAGGCGCTGAAGGCGCTTGTCGCGTTGACCATTCTCGCGCTGCTCTTCCGGCGCTATGACCTCCGGCTGGTGTTCCGGCACGCGGCGCACATCTCGCCGGGCTACCTGGCGCTCGCGTGGCTGTCCGGGTTTCTGGCCATGCTCACCTTTGCGCACATGCAAACCCGCATCTTTCGCCCGCTGGACTGCGGCGCCGGCACGCGTTTGCTTCTCAAGATCCAGTATCAGCAACGTTTCTACGCGCTATTCCTGCCGGGCGGCACGGCTGCGCTTGTCAAGTGGTATAAACTGGCAAAGCCGTCGGGCAAGCCCGGTCTCACGCTCGCGCTCATGGCGTTTATGCGTATCCTCAGCCTTGGCAGCATCGCCGTGATTACCGCCGCGGCTATCCTCGCGGACGCAACGTTCCCCTGGCCGCAGGCGCGCTGGACCACGGCGCTCGTGGCCGCGCTGGTCTTTCTCACACCGCTTTGGCTCTTGTCCGACGCGGCGCGGCCCCTGCGCGCGCGCCTCGAACGTCTGGTACGCCTGCCGCAACGGCTGCGCGACCGGACCGAGGCGCTGGCGGAGTATCCGCGCGCGATTCGCAGCCTGAACAGCCGCGACCTCGTGTTCATCTATCTGCTGTCCGCGGTCAGCCAGGTCTGCTACATCCTTCAACAGGCGTTCTGCGCTTACGCAATCGGTGTCCATCTGGACGTGCTGACGTTCGCGTGGCTGCGGACCGTGGTGGCCTTGTGCAGCAATCTGCCCATCACCGTGGCCGGATTGGGCCTGCGCGAGGTGAGTCTGGTGGCGTTTCTCGCGTATTACCACATCCCCGAAGCGCAGGCGATCGCGTACTCGCTCTTGTTCTTCGCTGCGTTCCCGTTCTTGCGCGGCGTTATCGGCGGGGTTCTCGAGGTTATCGATGCCTGGCGCGCCCCGGCCGCGCGCGCATAGCGCTTGCGCCGCCGCGGAATCAGCCGGCGGCGCGGCCGTTCTTCTTCAACGCCTCCAACTTTGGCTTCAGGAACTGGCCCGTATACGATTCCCGCTTCGCCGCGATGACGTCCGGCGGACCGGCGGCAATCACGCGACCCCCGCCATCGCCCCCCTCCGGACCGAGGTCGATGATCCAGTCGGCGGTCTTGATGACGTCCAGATTGTGTTCGATGACAACTACCGTGTTGCCCAGGTCGACGAGGCGGTGCAGCACGCGCAGCAGTTTGTCGACGTCATAGGCGTGCAGCCCCGTTGTCGGCTCATCGAGCAGGTACAACGTGCGGCCCGTGGCCCGCTTCGCGAGTTCCGTCGCCAGTTTTACGCGCTGCGCTTCGCCGCCGGAGAGCGTGGTCGCCGCCTGACCGAGCTTGATGTAACCGAGGCCAACGTCGTAAAGCGTTTCGAGCTTGCCAAACACGGCGGGGATGTTACGGAAGAACAGGCAGCCGTCCTCGACGGTCATGTCAAGCACTTCCGCTATATTCTTGCCTTTATAGCGGACTTCGAGCGTGTCGCGGTTATACCGCGCGCCGCCGCATTCCTCGCACGGCACGTACACATCGGGCAGGAAGTGCATCTCGATGGTGATCAGTCCGTTCCCTTCGCAGACCTCGCAGCGACCGCCCTTGACGTTGAAGCTGAACCGGCCCGGCTTGTAGCCCCGGGTCCGCGCTTCCGGGGTCTTGCTGAACAACTCGCGGATGGGCGCGAAAAGCCCGGTATATGTCGCGGGATTCGACCTCGGCGTGCGGCCGATGGGCGACTGGTCGATGTCGATGATCTTGTCGATGTGCTCGAGCCCCTCGATCGACTTGTGCGCGCCCGGACGATGCCGCGGCGCGTCGTACAGCGACCGCATGACCGCGGGATACAGCGTTTCATTGACCAGGCTCGACTTGCCCGAACCCGACACGCCCGTGACGCAGATGAACAACCCCAGCGGGAACGTCACGTCGATGTTCTTCAAGTTGTTGTGCCGGGCGCCGCGCACCACGAGCGCCGCGCCGCCGCGCTTGCGCTTCTGTTCCGGGCAATGGATGCGGAACGCGCCCGACAAGAACTGGCCGGTCAGCGACTGCTTGTTGCGCATGATGTCGCGCGGCGTGCCCTGCGCGACGATCTTGCCGCCGTGTGCGCCCGCGCCAGGCCCGAGGTCGATCACGTGGTCCGCCTCGATGATCGTTTCTTCGTCATGCTCGACCACGATTACCGTGTTGCCGAGGTCGCGAAGCCGTTCGAGCGTGGCGATCAGTTTCCGGTTATCCCGCTGATGCAGTCCGATACTCGGTTCGTCGAGTATGTAGAGCACGCCGACGAGACCGCTCCCGATTTGCGTGGCCAGCCGGATACGCTGGGACTCGCCGCCGGAGAGCGTGCCCGCTTCACGGTCCAGCGTCAGGTAATCGAGACCCACGCTCACGAGGAATCCCAGCCGCTCCCGAATCTCCTTGATGATGCGTTCCGCAATGATCTTTTGCGCCTTCGTCAGTTTCAGCGCGCCGACGTAATCGAGCGCCTGATTGATGGACATGCCGGTCACGTCGAGGATGGTTCTGCCGTCTACGCGCACCGCCCGCGACTCGGGCCGCAGCCGCGCGCCGTTGCACTCGGGGCACGGATGAGCCGCCATGAACTGGCCGATCAATTCCCGCGCCGCGTTTGAATCGGTTTCGCGGTAGCGCCGTTCAAGATTCGGGATGACACCTTCGAAGGTGCGCGTGGTTTCATACGTGCGCTGCGCGTTCGAGAACGAGAAATCGATTTCCTCGTCGCCCGAACCGTAGAGGACAATCCGGCGGAACTCCTCCGGCAGCCTCTTCCAGGGCTTGAATGCATCCTGCTTATAGTGGCGGCACACCGACTGCAGCGCGCGCCGGTACATGCCGTCAAGCACGCGATGCATGCTCCAGGGTCTGACCGCGCCGTCCGCAATCGAGAGACTCGTGTCCGGCACCGCGAGGTCGGGGTCCACTTCGAGGACCGAACCGAGGCCTGTGCAGCGCGGGCATGCGCCGTGCGGATTGTTGAAGGAAAACATGCGCGGCGCCAGTTCCTCGACCGCAATCCCGCATTCGACGCACGCGAGATGCTCGCTCTGGAGTATTTCCTTGGCCTCGCCTCCGGGCGCTTCCCACCAGATGCGGATCAGGCCGTTGCCCAGTTTCAGAGACGCCTCCACCGAATCCGTGAGCCTCTTTCGGACATCTTCCTTCACGACGATCCGGTCCACCACCACGTCGATATCGTGTTTCACGTACCGTTCGAGCGGGATATCGTCGTCCACATGGTGAAATGCGCCGTCTACGCGCACGCGCACAAACCCCTGCCGCTTGATGTCCTCAAACACCTTCTGGTAGGTGCCCTTGCGCTGGCGCACCAGCGGGGCAAGCAGTTGCACGCGAGCCCCCCCGGGCAGGGCGAGCACCGTATCCACGATCTTCTGCGGCGTCTGCGATTCAATGACACGGCCGCACTGGTAGCAGTGCGGCGTGCCGACGCGCGCGAAGAGCAGCCGCAGATAATCGTAGATTTCCGTTACCGTGCCCACGGTCGAACGCGGGTTCCGGTGCGTGGTCTTCTGCTCGATCGAGATGGCCGGACTGAGCCCTTCTATGAGGTCCAGGTCCGGTTTGTCCATCTGTTCGAGGAACTGGCGGGCATAGGCGGAGAGGCTTTCGACGTAGCGGCGCTGCCCCTCCGCGTAGATCGTGTCAAAGGCCAGGCTGGATTTGCCCGAGCCGCTCAACCCCGTGATCACGACCAACCTGTCGCGCGGTATGTCGAGCGTCAGATTGTCCAGATTATGTTCACGCGCGCCCTTGATGTGAATCACATTGCGCGCGGCGCGGGTTCTTGAGGCCATGCATGGGATTCCTGAGAAATGTGCAGAGAAACAAGTATGGTATCCCTTCCCCGCGGAAAGCCGCAACCGCACGCTGGTTTTTCAGTCGAGCGCCCGGATTTCCTCCAGAAGCCGCAACGTGCGCTGCGCCAGGTCGGCACAGCATTCGTCAATCTGGAGGCCTTCCCCCTCGCGCAGCCGCAGACGCAGGTGCGTCAATTCCCGGGCAACCGAAAGCACTTTCAGGCCGAAATCGCGCGCCACGCCGGCCTTGCCGCGACCGAGCAAGCGGCATAGGGCACCGTCGCATCCGCAAACGGCGGCGCTGATTTGAATCAACCGGCCGCGTGGCCCGATAACGTGCGGGGCTTCATAAAGGATATCGATGAGCTGGTTGCGCGCCTTGCGCGTCTTGCGAATGTCTTGCAGCGGGTCGCCCATGCCGACCTCCTGCATCAGCCGCTGAACCGGCGTCACGGGCAAGTCGTACCGGCGCGCAAGACCGAGGTCAACGGCGATCTGCCGGCTGTCGTCTTCAATGATGCGCTGGGCGATCTCGCCGCTCAGCCGTTCACAGACCTCAGGCGCCGCAGAGAGAATGACGCGGCCCTGTCCCGGCAGCATTTCGACATGGCGCCGATGCGGCATGGGTCCCCAGACGCGTTCCCGGACAAAATCCGTTACGTCATAGAGGCTAAGCCCGCGTTTTTCCTCGAAATAGAGGTTTGTGGGGCTCACATCGACGATATCGTTGCTGACGATGTAGTAGAGGCTGTAGTCGGGCCCGCAGAGGATGGTGTGCGTCAGCGGGTCCACTTCCTTGGGCCGAATCGCGCGCAGGCCCGTTTCCCACGTGACATGGAAATCGATGTTTCCCTCTTCGCTGGGCGAAGCGTTCAGCAACAGCGGCGAAAGGGCGCCCACGCGCTCAACACGCAGGCCGAGTTCGTCCCAGATGTCGCTGAAGGTCAGGAAAGGCCCCGTGAGCGAGCGCTGGCACGGGCCGTCAATCCAGATGGGGTCATTGTGATAGGCGAAAGCGAACCAGCCGCGCGCGCCGTGCGCCAAGGCGAGATTGAGCATGAGGCGGATTTCCGGGCATGTGTACCACTCGGGCGTTTCCGTCGCATACGTGAAGGCAGGCGCGATCACCCAGAGTTGCTGCACCCCGCCCAGCGGCAGATGCGTGCGCACGAGTTCGCCCAGGTCCCACGCGGAGTGCGACTTGAAATGCGATATGCCCATGGCAGGCAGAAACGGCGCAAAAAGCGGAAAGGAATCCGCATGGCGCATGATTGCCGTCAGGGGATGATTGGGGTCCGCCTCCTCGAACAGGGGCCGCGCGTCCAAGTGGGCCTGGAACGTGTGCTCCGGCGGCTCGTCGCAAATGCCCCACGCAAACAGCGCGGGCGAATTCGCATAGGGCCGCACGTATGTGTCGATCCAGCCGCGGCCCCTTTCCCGAAACTCTTCTACGGGCCAGTTGTGTTCGGCCACGACCTTGATGTGGAAGGATTCCGCGAGTTGGAGAAGTTCCCGCCACTCCTGCGGCGAGAATTGCTCCGCCTCTTCCACCGCAATGCAGTTGTGGTAGTGCCGGACCATGTCCTCCATGGCAAGGCGCCAGTAATCGCGCAGCGAAACCTCCATAAGTTCCGCCATGCGCTTGGCCGTGCCTGCCTTCAGGCAGGAGCCATAGGGCATGAACGTCTTCAATTGCGGATAACGCCGCATGGCGCGCAGCGGCTCCAGGCGCGCCTCGTCTGCCCGGCATGTTTCCTCCTCAAGCGGGGTCATCGCGCGAAATACGATCGACCGAACCTCCATGGCCTCGGTGCTGCGCGCCGTCGAGAACAGGCGCAGCGTCAGGCTGTCGACGTAATGGGGGAAACCAAAATGCGGGATAAGCCGCGCGATGGTGCGCCAACCGCTCGAATAGCGCAGCCCGTCCACGTGTTCGCCGCCGGGATAGGTCCAAAGCCATGCGGGCCGAGCATGCTCGGTGAGACAGCGGTACGTGATTTCGGCGATGGGGAAATGCCGCACATTGACGGGGAAACGGTTATCGCGCCAGTTCCGGCTGCTCAATGCGACCCAGAAGCTGGGATCCTCGGGGTCGAGGTTGTCGATGCGCCGCACGCTCTCGAACCGTCCCTCGAGACGTATCGCGTCTCCGAGCCGCTCGGCATGAACCGGGACCTGCTGCCATTCCTTCTCCGTCGGGCGGTCCGTGAGACTCCACTGCGACAGGTCCTTCGCGTCCAAGACGATGCGCTCCGTCTCGCGCGCGGCCTCGGCGTCCGGCGCGTCCAGCAGCGTGCTCAGATATCCGGAATACTCGTATGACATGGCCATCCCATTGTTAGCGTTCATGGCGGCTCCGCGGTCGGGGCGCGCCTGCGCCGTCAAGGAGCAACCCGCTTTCGACACGATATGCCAAGTCGCGGTTCCCGCGCAATAGGTAAGCCACGTTGCGCCAGACGCGGGTTTGATTGCCGATGCCGTTTCCCATAATCATACGGGCCACGGGTACGGGAAACGCAGCCCAATCGGGAGAACGTGAAGTGAAAGTCGATGATTTCGCCTACAAGGTGTCCTCGCGCACCATGGAGCTGCTCTCGGAACTGCACCATTACAAGATCCCCGACGAGTTGAAGAAGGAAGTCACCGCGCGTCTGATGCAGGAACTGAATGAAATCCTGAAGAGCCTGAAGTGAACGCAGCCCGCCACGGGCGGCAGGCCATGGGCGTGGTACGCGGCCGGGCCGCAATGGGATGGGAGTCTGGATGCGTCTTGTTCGCCGCCGCCCAGCCGCGCGTCGGCCCTTTCGTCAAGACCGTGCGGAGAAACGGAGTGAATCACCACCCCCTTGTGCAGGAATTCGGCCCCTCAACCACGGACCCGTGCGGTAACGCACCGGGCGAGCTTGGCAGCGCCGTCGCCCCGGACCGGGCCGCCGGCGGCGCACAGGCGGTGTACGGCAACGGACTCGCCTTTACCTGAGCGGAGTGGCGCCGCCAACCGGGAGCGCCTCCTTCGCCGCCAGCGGGAATTGGACCAGCAACTCACGCAGCGCGGACGCCATGGCCTCGGGATACGCCGCAGGGTCGTCCACGTGAAAGGTGAGCAGTCTTGTCTTCTCGCCGTCACCATCGGGCCGTGTGGAACCGTCGGGCCCCAGCGCCACCGAGACCGGGCCAAAAGAACACGCGGGCGTCGCGCGGCCCGCCGCATGCAAGAGAGGCCCCGTGCACCACATGTTCCGCTCCTGCGGCCAGAATTGCGAGACCGCGCCGGCATCCGGTTCGCGATTCAGATACGCCAGCGGATCGCCCGTCGCCGCATCCGCCTGTGTCAGCATATAGAGAACGAAATTCCGCACCGGTTTCGGTACGGCGCCCAACAGGTCCGCATGCCGGAACTTCCAGTATGTCGCGTATCCCGCATCGCCGAAACAGGGCGCCCAGTAGACCGGAAGCCCGCTGCGCAGAATCCGGACATACGCATGCGGGTCCAATGTCACGTTCCATTCCATCTCCTTGCCGTACCAGCCCGCATTCACGTAGATGCGGCCCGCTTTACCCCGGAAGAGACCCGGCTCCCGGTTATAGGCGGCGGCTACGTCGCGCAGACTTCCCGTGATGAACATGGTGACCGGCGAGGCGGCTTCGCGCAGCACGTCCAGGATCAGCCATACACCGTCCTGGCACGCGTGCCGCTGGTCCTCGGCGGTATCTTCCGGGTGCCGCAGCGGCGCGTCCAGACCCACCGCAAACGGCACGGTCCTGCCGGTCATGTGCATGACCTGCCGCAGCGCCGCCAGCGCGGGCCGGTCCTTGCCGCGCGGTCCGGCGTCTATGACGATGCCCCGGATGTCAAATTCCGGAATCGCAAAGAGCGTCAACAGGTCAAAGTGGTCGTCGGGGTCGTCCGCCGGATGGTACAGGTCCGTCGTGTAGAGGATGGGCACGGAAGGCGCATCGGAAGCCCAAATATGCGCGCCGCTTGCGACCAACGAACCCACAGCCAGCGCAATAAGCATTCGCCTCATGGCAACTCACCGCTCCCTTGTTTTGCGCGCCATCTGGTCGCCTCAAACATGCGCGCGCCGCGTTCCGCGCGCGGTCCTGTTCTCCCGGCCCCTCAACTTGATTGCATCCTTGAAAAGAGACCTTGGGATTCCCTCACGCCCTTCCTTCCTGCAACAACGACAAGAAAGATTCCGCGTCTTCCGCACACCCCAGCGCCGCCGCGGACTGCCGCAGATTGTCCCGGGCCTCGGCGTAGTCCGGGTCGCACTTCAACGCGCGCAGGAACTGCTTGTAGGCGCGCCCTGCATCGCCCGCCTGCCACAACGCCACGCCGAGGTCGTTGTAGTGCTGCGCCTCGTGCGGCGCAAGCTGGACAGCGTCCTTGAACAGGCGCACCGCATCGTTGAAATCGCCGCGCGCGAGCGCCTCGCGCGCGCACCGGTTGACGCGAAGCGCCTGCTGCACCGCGTCCACTCGTTCGCCGGAACGCAACGCCCACTTGGCCTCGAACCGCCGCCGGTTCTCCTCCATGAGCGAGCGCCAATCGTCCTCAACAATGCCCATGCCGAGAAACGTGCGGCCGCCGTAATGGAAGACGAAGCTGTCTTCCGCGACGCAGAGGCGCCAACCCGCGCGCAGGACGCGCGCGCAGTAGTCGTCGTCCTCGTAATTGCCGATGCCGAACGATTCGTCCAGGCCGCCCACCTGCCCAAGGACACGGTCGCGGATGAGCAGGCAGAAGCCGACAAGGCGGGCTACGTCGCGCACGCGGCCCGCGTGCGCCGCCGCGCGCTCGTTCGCGAATGCGTTAATCTCGACCACGCTCGTGAACGAGAGCCCGCCGATTTGCTGGCTGCCCGACACGCAATTGCTGTACGGCCCCACCATGCCGATGTCGTCCGCGCTGAGCAGCGCCCGCATCAGCCTGCCGAGCCAGGCTTGCGGCACGATGGTATCGCTGTTCAGCAAGAGCACATGCCCTTGCGCGTGCTCGAGGCCGCGGTTCACGCCCGCGGCAAAGCCCAGGTTGCGGCCCGTGTGCACGACCGTCGCGCCGGGCACTTCGTCGAAGTACTCGGAGACGCCGTCGGTCGAGCCGTTATCGACCAGAATAAGCTTATAGGGCGTGTCCGTGTGCAGCAGGAGCGACTGGACGCACTGGCGGCAATAATCGAGTTGGTTGTAGGCGGGTATGATGATGGAAATGGCCGTGTTCATGGCCGTTGCCCGCGGTTTGCAGCCATCATTCCAGTTTCTCGCCCGGCCTGGGCCGGCACCACGGCGCGGGCCAGAACCACGGCAGGGGCGCGCGCAGGAACGCGCCCTGAATGGTGAGCGTGCCTTGGCCCGTCGCAACCTTCACGAAACCCCGGTGCTGCAGGACGGTGCCCGGCTCGGCGTCGACAGGCCTGCTGTTCGCCTTCGCCCGCAGCAAGAAGACGGTCTTGCCGCGGAACCGGAATCTCGGCGCGGGAAACGGCGCCAGCGCGCGGATCTGCCGGTCGATTTTGGATGCCGCGCGCGTCCAATCGATCCATGCGTCCCCCACCGACGGGTTCTTCTCGTAGGTGGCCGCGTCCGGTTCCTGCGGCACGCCGCGCAGCCCTTCACGCTCGATACGGTCCACGAGCGGCACGATCCGCTCCGCCGCGTGCTCGCAGCAGCGCCGGTAGATCGTGAACACCGTGTCTGAAGGCCGGATGGTGAAGCGCGCCTGATCGAGCACATCTCCCGTGTCGATGCCGCGGTCCATCACGTGAAACGTCACGCCCGTTTCGTCATCGTCCGAGAGCAGCACGGCCGCGAACGGATTGGGTCCGCGATGCCTTGGCAACAATGCGGAATGACAATTGACGCAGCCGATTCGCGGCAATTCGAGCACCTGTCGCTTCAGGATGATGCCGAACCCGCCGACCAGCAGCAGATCGATACTCAGGGCGCGCAGCGGCGCCAGCTCTTCCTCGGTCAGTTTGTCGATCCAGATGAGGGGCAGCCCCAGCCTGCGCGCATGCCCGGGCATGCTGAATGGCGCGCCAAAGAGCCGCGCCAGCCGTGGCTGCACCACGCGGTTCAGGCCGCGCGTCTTGCGCCCATCCTGCACAATGGCCACCACCTCGTGCCGCGACCGCAATAACGGTTCCAGAAGGCTGACGCCGAGCCGGCCGCCGCCTGCAATCGCGATGCGCAACATTCAGAACCCCTTCTTCGAGTCGAGCAGAATCGTCACCGGCCCGTCGTTCACGAGCCGCACCCGCATGTGCGCGCCGAATTCGCCCGTGGCCACGGTAAAACCCGCGCCGCGCAACCGTCGCACGACCGCTTCGTACATCGGGACCGCCTTTTCGGGCCGCGCCGCGTCGCTGAATGACGGGCGTCGCCCGCGGCGGCAGTCCCCGTGCAACGTGAACTGCGACACAACGAGCAAGCTCCCGCCTGCGTCGCCGACAGACAGGTTGAACTTGCCGTCCGCGTCGTTGAAGATGCGCAGCCCGGCGATCTTGTCCACCATGTAGGCGACGTCCTGGTCCTCGTCGTCCTTGTCGACACTGAGCAGGACCAGCAAACCCGCGCCGATTTCGCCGACGGTGCGTCCTTCGACGCTGACCGCCGCCTCCGCGACGCGTTGTATAACTCCGCGCATGTGCATTCCCCGGTATTTCGCAAGCCCGAGTCTAGCAAGGCGCAAGCCGCAAACCCAACTGTTGCCCCGCGGGCATTGCCGCGTGCCGCGGCTCGGGCTATACTGCCCTCATACGCCGCATGTATAAGGAGACCGCACGCCGTGAGCAGCAGTGTGTCACAATTGTTCCAGGCAAACGCCGGCCGAGCTTCGCTAAGGGGTCACGCGCGGGACAGGCGGTTCTCCCATAAGACCATGGCGGGCTCGCACCGCGGAAACGATGCCGAGGTATTACGTGCAGCACGAACGCATCCATGAGGACATGCGGTATCTGGCTGGGCAACTACTCCACCGCGGCGCTCTGACCGAACAGGAACGGCAGGCCGCAGTGTACATCCGTGACCGGTTCCGCTCGTACACGCCCGACGTGGAGATGGATGAGTTCAAGGCTATCGAGAACCCTTTCTACTTGTTCGCGTCGTATTACGCCGAGTTCCTCGTCGTGACCATCATCGCCGTCTGGTGGCCGCGCGTGGGCCTGTGTTACGGGGCGTGCGTGTTTCTTGCCTATATCGCCGAGTTCATGGGGTTCCCGCTTTTCTCGCGCTTCTTACCCCATTTCCAATCTCAGAATGTCATCGCGCGGTTTCTGGCGGCTGAGCCTCGGTCCCTGTTCGTTGTGACTGCCCATTACGATAGCGGGCGCGCGTCTCCCGTGTCGCGCCCCGCGATAACCCTATGGCTGCGCCCGCTGCATTTGGCAGTGATCGTTTCCATGCTTGCCATCCTGGCAACCTGCGCCATCCAGGCGTTGGGGGTCTTTGCGGATGCGGCGATCCCCATGCATCTGGCCGTGCGCTGGGGCGCGGTGGGACTGCTTCTGTCGGCGGCGGCCGCGCTGTTCCACACGTCCATGTCCGGCGAGGAAATCCGCGGCGCCAACTGCAACGCCTCGGGTGTGGCCGCGCTGCTGCGCCTTGCCGAACGTTACGCCGCCGAACCGCCCGATACCGCGGACGTCTGGCTCGTCGCGACGGGCGGGCACGAATCCTGGATGGCGGGCATGCGCCACCTGCTGACGTCGCACAGCCTCGACAAGAGCCGCGTGTTTATCCTGAATATTGAGGGCGTCGGCGCGGGCGGGCTGCATTACCTTACCGAGGAAGGCATGTTGCGCATGGGCCCGAGCGCTCAGCCCATGATTGAAGCGGCCGGGAACGTGCGCGACGCGTTCGACGCGCGCCCGGGAACGTTGCGCGCCGTGCCCTCCGCCGCGCACATGGCGATCGCGCGCGGTTATCAGGCCATGACGGTCATGGGGCTTGATGAAACGGGCCTCCCCCCCCATTGGAACTGGCTCACCGACGTGCTCACGGCCGTGGACGACGCGGCCATAGCGAACGCGTCCGATTTCTGCGAGGCGCTGCTGCGCCGGCTGGAGCGCCAACTCGCCTGACGGCGCGCCGCCCTACGGCATGTCCTCAGGCCGGTCCCCGCGCGGCCGTCTCTCGCGATCTCCGCCGCCTCTCGGCCCCCCGGGGCCGCCATCGCGCCCGTCGCGGCCCCAGCGCGGCGGGAGGGTCCATTCCTCGGGAACGCCCGGCGTCTTGTACCACTGGATACGAGGGGTCATCGTGCCGAAATTTTCGACCCGGCCACCGCGCAGCCGGCCGATCGCCACGCCGTCCGCGTTGTAAATCTCCGCTTCAAAGCGGTAGACGCTGTCTTGCCGGCCGGGGCCATCCCTGCGTTCCCGTTCCTCCGGGGCCGGCCGGTTCTCTCCGCCTTCCTCGGGTCTGCGCCGCTCGCGCCAGCGGTCGTCCTCAACGCGCGTGACTGCCGTGACGTGACCACCGCGCTGGGCAATCTCGTCCAGGCTGTTCAGCGTTTGCAGCAGTTGCCGTTCTTCTTCGGACGGCCCGCATCCTTCCGGAAAGAACCGGACACCGACCAGGAACGCGCTGACCGCGATGACCAGCAAGGATACGGTGACTTTGACCTTGTCCCGGCGCGCAAGCATGCCGCTTTCCTTTCGCTTACGACCGCGTGCGGTCCAACAAGGTGCCCAGGAACAACGCCAGCCCTTCGTTCACGGGCGGCGCGCCGGGATACCGGATGAAGTCCACATGGCCGTCCATATACAACACGTTCGACCCGCCCGGGATATGATTGAAATACTTGATGTTCTTCGAGATGGTGTCGAACATGACCCAAACCGTGCTCTGCGCCTGCGCACTCGCGGCCGGATTATTCACATCGGTGATCAGAAAGCGCTCGACCCCCTCCCGGAACCGGTATATCGTGTTGCCGGACCCGTTCCCCATGGCCACCCCGTCGTACGGGCTGACCGACTTGTCGCCGTCCACCACTCGGAAACTTGCCGCCAGCGTCGAATCATCCTCGCTCAGGCCGGCCCGCGCCGCAATGACCTCCGCCACCGCCGTGGTAAACAGGCTGATGAACTGATACGGGCCAGACCCGGACGGGTCGTCCAGGATCAGGCTGTGAGGCAGTCCCGGCATAATCGAGAAGATCGTCTGCAGGTCGATTTGCGGGAAAGCGTCGCCGCATTTGTCCAGCACCCAGCCCATATAGGCGTAGCTCATATCCACGTCGTCGGCGTCCTGCGCGATCGTAAACGCGCCCGTTGCCGGGTCGCGCAGGTCGTCGATGGAACTGTTGAGGTCCGAGGGACACAGGAGAATAGACGGGTCGGTCATGTATTCGGGGTAAATCGTGCGCACCATCGGCCCGACCGCGATTTCCGCGCGCCGCATCGAATACGCCTCGAACTGCATCGGCGGGAACCGTTCCCCCCGGTCTTCCGAGGAATACATCTTGAAGATCAGGCCGAACTCCTTGAGATTGTTCTGGCAACTGGCGCGCCGCGCCGCCTCGCGCGCCCGCGCCAGCGCGGGCAGGAGAATGGCCGCCAATATGCCGATAATGGCAATCACCACCAGCAACTCGATGAGCGTGAACCCAGCGTATTTCGCTTTCATGGCGAAGCTCCTGTGTCGCGGCTGAAAATCAGCCACACCCGCTCCCGCCGGTGATGGCCGTAATGCGATTTCGCCCTCTCTTTGGCGGTCATTGGACCAGCCGCTCCCGGCGAGGGTTTCCAGTCGAGCGGCACCCGGCAGAGCAGGCCTTCGTACACGCCCCCGTGGAGGGGCATTGGACCCGCCTTGCGCCCGTGCATTAGAATCAACCGCAAATCCAATCGCTGGGAAGGAATGCTCGTCATGGACCTGAATATGACAATCTTTCGGGAGTACGATATCCGCGGTCTCGTGGGCAAAGACCTCGAAGAAGACATCATGACGCTGTTGGGCAAGACCTACGGCGCCTATATCGAGGGTCAGCGCAAACATAACGTGATCGTGGTGGGGCGCGATGGCCGGCTGCACTCGAAGCGTTTCTCCGACGCACTAATCCAGGGGGTGACTGCCTGCGGCCTCCATGTAATCGACATTGGAGAAGTCCCCTCGCCCTTGACCTACTTTGCGGCGAATACCATGGACATCGACGGTTTTCTCATGCTCACCGCCAGTCATAATCCGTCGGAATATAACGGCCTGAAAATCGGCGTCGGCAACGCCACGATCTACGGAGACGAGATCCAGCGGTTTGGCCAAATGGCACAGGCCGGGCAGTTTCCCGTCGCCGCCGCGCCGGGAACCGTGACGGCCAGGAACGTCGTGCCGCAGTACTTGGACGACGTCTGCGGGCGCATCAAGCTGGCGCGGAAACTCAAGGTGGTCGTGGACGGCGGCAATGGCGTGTCCGGCCCGATCGCCGTGCCGCTTTTCGAGCGGCTCGGCTGCGAGGTTATCCCCCTCTTTTGCAGCGTCGACGGCAATTTCCCGAACCATCACCCGGACCCCACGAAAATCGAGAACCTCACGGAATTGATAGCGGCCGTGAAACGGGAGCAGGCCGACGTCGGGATCGCATTCGACGGCGACGGCGACCGTATCGGCGGCTGTGATGATCAGGGCAATCTTCTGCAGGGTGACCGGTTGCTGGCCCTGTTCGCGCGGTGGATATTGAAGGAAGTGCCCGGCGCGACGGTGATCGGCGAAGTAAAATGCTCGCGCGGCATGTACGAATACATCAAGAAACATAAGGGCAACGCGGTCATGTACCGGACCGGCCACTCGCTGATCAAGGCGGAAATGAAGCGAATCGGGGCCGAAATCGCCGGGGAGATGAGCGGCCATATCTTTTTCAAGCACCGCTGGTACGGTTTCGACGACGCCGCCTACGCGGGTGCGCGCCTCCTCGAAATTATCGCCCAGTCGCGGCAACCGCTGAGCGCCATGCTCGCCGAGATCCCGCGTCGCTTCGATACGCCAGAACTCGAAATCAAGAGCGACGACCAGAAGAAATTCGATGTGGTCCAAAAGGCCAGGGCCTATTTTCAGGAGCTTGGGCTGGAGGTCGTCACCATCGACGGCGCTCGCATCGAGTTTCCAGATGGCTGGGGCCTGCTCCGCGCGTCCAATACGTCGCCGAAACTCGTCGTTCGCGTCGAAGGCGACACCGAGGCGCGCATGAATGAGATTCTCCAGATGATCAAGGGCAAAGTCGCGGAATTGAACACGTAGAGCGTCCGGGCCTTGTGCGAGCTCGTCTGACGCGCCTCAAGCCCGCCGCATGTCGATGCCCCAATACGGCCATGAACGGGACGACCGCCTGTGGTTCCGCCCTGTCTCGCCCGCGAACGGGTTTCGGGCGCGGACTGGTTCTATGATTCCCCGGGAGTCCCGTCAGTCAGACAGCACATGGCGGCGCGCCGGGCCCGCCCGTAGAGAGGTTGCATGCGGGTCGCGCCGCGACACAGGGTCAACGCCGGAAGCGAAAGCATGGAGGTGACACAATGACGAGAAAGAAGGGTGTGTACTATGCCTTCTTCGCAGTGTTCTTCGTGTCATGCTGGTTCGCGCTCTTTGTCATTATCCAGGAACTGACAAACTCCATAGCGAATATTCCGGACCTGAAACTCACCAAGTCCACGCTCCAAAACGGAATCGTCGAGTCCGGCTTGTTCTATGAAAGCTGGAAAGCGCTCCGGGGCGGCGCGCTGCATCCCGAGTTGAATCAGGGCTATCACGAACTCGTGATTGACAGGCCTATGTCGCCCCGGTCCATCGCCTTGGACTTCACGCTGCGCGACCGGGCATACGTCACCGTCACTTTTGGAAGGTCGGACCCGTTCCTTCTCAAGAACGCAGGGCATCATTTCGGGGTGCGCTTCTCCGTTCACCCGGACCGGCCCAGCGCTTTCCTGAAAATCAAGGACGACCGGCAATTCCTCGCATTCCACCCGATGGATGTGAAACTGGAGACCGGCGTTGTCAACCATCTGCGCATCGACCTCGACGGCGAACGCGCGGCCATCCACCTGAACGGTGATCAGATATTCACGCAACAGGAGGATGCTTCGTTTCTCGGGCCCCAGTATCTTGCGGTCCAGGGCAATGCCTTTCCATCCGTGATTGACAATATCTGCGTCACGGAAGAATCCGGTCCTGAATACCGCGTGACGTTCTCCAACAGACGCTATGTCGCGAATGCGCTGTTCTCGGCGGCCGGCGTTCTCATCGCGCTAGGCCTGGTGACCGGCATACTGAGCGTGTTCAGGATGAAAGAGGGCGATACGCGCGGTTATCTGCTGGCGTTTCTCATTACGGCCAGTGTTGCGCTTGCCATCGTCTACGCGCGCCTGCCCGTATTCACGCAACTGCTCGACAATGCGGGCCTGAACGCCTTCTATAAATCGCAATCAGAATGGCACTCGCATTACATCGATTACATGCGGGGCAACCTTGAGAACGAATTCAGCCGTGCCCTCGGGCCGGACAAGGAAAGAATCTTCTTCATGGGCACCTCGCAAACCGCCGGCCACGGAACCACCCGGCCGAGCGAGTCCTTCTTCAGTATCCTGCGCCGACGAATGAAGACCGTGCCGGGAACCGCGAAAGAACTCGAATTCGTCAACATGTCCATTGGCGGCGGCAACTCCGGCCTTCTCCTGGACACGTATGAACAACTCGTCAGCGGGTTTGAGCACCAATATCTCCTGATCAACCTGGGCGTAAACGACAGTATTTACCGGCCCGCCGCATTTCGCGAGAACATTACCGCCATCGTCAAACGCGCACAAGCCAAGGGCGTGCTGCCCATCCTGTGCATCGAAGCGGTGTCGGCGGAGCAGAGCCCGGAAGGACCGGCGCTCGAGAACGTCATGAAGGAAATCGCCGGACAATTCGATGTCCCATTCATCAACATGTTCCGGGAGAGCCAGCAATCCCAGGACACGGGCGTCTTCTGGTGGGACTACGTTCACCCGACTTCGTATGGATTCCGCGTGCTGGCGGATATTCTGGAGTCGAAGCTGACCGGCATCATGGCGTCACGGAATCGATGAGCAAGACCCGCGACGCGCTGCGCCGGAGCCCTGCCGGCTCCGCCCTCTTTCACGCCATTGCGTTTTTTGCGCGCAGCCGGGTCGATATCAGCCCGACCTGGCCAAGTGCTACGCCCATGTGCCGCGCGACGACCTCGCATTTCGCCTTGAGGATGAGGTAGACGTCGCCGTCAAAGTCGTCGATGGTCTCGTAATGGCCCTGGCCCTTGCCCACGATCACGCCGGCCCGCCGCATACGTTCCAGAAAGGCTCCGGGCGCGTGGTCGAGCGGCGCGCCGATGAATGCGCCGCCCACGTCGATCACGTTGCACACGCGGGTGAGCCCAACGGCCTCGGCGTCTTCCAGCAGCGCATCGTTCAAGATGGGCGCGCCCTTCACCACGGCGGTCACTTGCGTGTGACGCGTCAATTCCTCGATCAGAATCTTGTCGAAGACGATTTCGCCCGCGTTGTCAAGCAGATAAAGCAGTTCGCGGCACCCCGCCAGCGATTCACGGAACGCGCCGGTGTGGTCCACGGCAAAACGCTCGCGCAGGACTTGGTCCAGCGCGCCGCGAACGTCGATATCGGCCTCGTGCTGCGTGCCGAGGTCGATCACGTTGCCCGCCGCCGCGATATGCAGCGCCGCGACAAGCGGGTCGCCGCTCTCGCGCACGATCCGCCGCAGTTCGGGTTCGAGTTCCAGCGCCAAGGCATTCTGCGCGCGCTTGAAGTCGCGGTACGGATCCGGCTTCCCGGAGAACAGCGCCGTCAATTCGTAGATCACCAGAGACAAGACGGCCGGTGATTTCTCCATGTCCATTCCGGGAATGCGCCGCGCCGTCTCGTCCAATATCTTTCTCTGGACAGACACGTCGTCCGTGGCTATACGCGCCGCACGCAACGCCTGCGTCATGAAACACTCCAGACAATCCAACGTCGCCTTCATCCGTAATTCCCTTGATCTCGTTTCGCGCCTGCCGGCGCCGTGCGTCCCTTTCGCGCCGGCGAAGTGGCGCGCCGCAAAGCGCCAAGCATAGCACACGCGCGGGCTCGCCCGGCTAGACACCTTTCCCGCGCGTCATCTACACTGCCGCCGCAGCGTGGAAGCGTGATGAAACATGTTTTTTCAGTCACTGCGGCGGTGATGGCCGCATGCAGCATCGTGGCGTGGCGGTGGCAGCCGCCGCCGGCGCCTGATTTCCGCATTTCCGTGCTCGAGGCCGCCTTGCGCGCGGGCGGCAGAGACGGCAGGAGCCGCCTGTCATGGCCGGAATTCCGGACTCTGCTCCGCGAGCCGGGCGCATGTGACGATCCTTTCTGGCCCATGGCGCTGCGGGACGCCTTCGATCGGATCGACGCCAATGCCGACGGCGTCATCGACGCGGACGAAGAGCGGCTGTTGTTCGGAAATCTGGACACGACCGGAGACGGCCTGCTGACCGCGCAAGATCGCCCCACACCGCCCAAGATACTCTATTGGGCGACGGACGACGCGCCCGTGCGCCGCGAACAGATGGACCTGTTCAACGCCTGCCACCCCGAGTACCGTGTCGTGATAGATCCGACGGTTGGCACAATGGAAAAGGTCATCGTCCAGTGTCTCGCGGGCGTCGGCCCCGACATCTTCGACTGCTACTCCGGCGCGCAGCTGGCCGCTTTCGTGCGGTCGGGCGTTGCCTATGACGCCACGGATGCGCTCCGTGCGCGCGGGGTGGACATCCGTCAAATCTGGCCGGCCGTTCACCCTCACATCCTGCTTGATGGCCGGCTCTACGGCCACCCGGGCAACACCAACGCCGATGCGGTCTGGTACAACAAACGGATCTTCGACGAGGCCGGCATTCCTTACCCGTCACCCGACTGGACCTGGGACGAGTGCATTGCGATTGCGAAACGTCTGACGAAACGCGACGCGCGCGGCCGGCCTGTACGATTCGGCTTGATGACCGGCAAGTTCGCGTGGCGAACCACGTTCGTGCCGCAGTGGGGCGGCAGTTTGTACAATCCCGAGGGGACGCGTTGCATCCTCGATACCCCGGAGGCGCGGGCGGGCGCGCAGTTTTTCCACGATTTGATCTTTAAGCACGGGGTTTGCCCTTCCGCGACGGAAGAGCTCGCCATGGCGAACCAAGGCGGCTGGGGCATTGGCGAACAGAACTGGTTCGCCACGGAACGCACCGCCATGGCCGTCGGCGGGCGATGGTGGCTGTGCACGCTCCGCCGCGACGAATACAAACATCTGCGTTACGGCGTTGCGCCGTTGCCGCGCGGCCCGCTCGCGCGCGGCGGAGGCGGCGGGCGCGCCAGCCTCATCAACAAGAACAGCGCCAACCTGGAGGGCGCGCTCACGTTTGTCGCGTTCCTGCATGGCAGGGAGTGGAACCAGTTGATGAACCGGCAGGCGGACGCCTTGGCGCCGGTCAAAAAATACCATTATGGCGAATACGCGGACGCATTCCTGCGCGACCCCCGCTATCCGCGGGAGGACTTCAACGCGGTCTGGCTCGAAGCGCTCGAACACGCCGTCCCCGAGATGCCCAGCCCATTTGTCAATGGCCAGCGCGTGGAACGCATCATCCTGACACAATCTGACCTTGTTACCGGCGGCCATGTCACGGGGGAGCAAGCCATGCGGGACGCGGCCCTGCAGGTCAATGCGTCCATTGTTGAAATGCTCCGCATCGACCCGGAACTGCGCGCGCGCTATGACGCGCTGCTGGCGCAAGGCGCGGCGCCCGCGTGGGACAACAAGGCGGACGCGCCATGAGACGCCGCTCCGACTTGCGGATTGCGCTCTTGTTTCTGCTTCCGAATTTTCTCGGATTCCTCGTGTTCCTGCTGGGGCCCGTCGTGTTCTCGCTTGGGGCCTCGTTCACGAATTGGAACCTGATGCGGACCGTGCCGTTGCGGTTTGCAGGCTTCGAAAACTTCCAAACGCTGTTCCATTCGGAGGAATTCTGGCTGTACAGTGTCAATACGCTGTATTTCATGATCGGCATGCCGATCGCCATCGCGGGCTCTCTGCTCCTCGCGATCCTCTTGAGCCGGCAAATGCGCGGTGTCGTCATTTACCGCACGCTCTTCTACCTGCCCAGTTTCACCGCCGGCGTCGCTCTGCTCATCCTATGGAAAGCGCTCTACAATCCGTCCTTCGGCCCCATTAACGAAGCCATCGCCTTCCTGCTGGAACCCGTGCGCGCCTTTGCCGATACGGTCTCCGCCGCCCAGTTCCTGCGCGAACACGGCCCCTTTGGCTGGGTTGCCAACCAGGACGGCGCCCTGCCGCTGTTGGCGCGGCTGGCTTTGGCGCAACCGCCGGAATGGCTCGGCTCGACGCAGAACCTGTTCGCGTTGCGCCCAAATGCCGTTGGCTTCGACGCCGCGCAATGGGGCCTTGGCGCGCGGGACGCCATCATCTTCATGGGTGTCTGGACGGCCGTGGGCGGCGGCAACATGCTCCTCTACCTCGCGGGCATCGCGAACATCCCGCCGGAACTGTACGAAGCCGCGGAGATCGACGGCGCGGGCCGCTGGGCGACGTTCCTTCACGTGACGTGGCCTCAACTGGCGCCGACCACCTTCTTCATCGTAATTATGAGCTTTATTGCGGGATTGCAGGGCGGCTTCGAGCAGGCGCGCGTCATGACGCTGGGCGGGCCCGCGGGCACGACGACGACGCTGGCGTATTACATCTATATCAAGGCCTTTGAGGAATTTCAGATCGGTTACGCCTCTGCCGTGGCCTGGGTCCTGTTCAGCATTGTGTTTGCCATCACGCTCGTCAACTGGCGATTCGGAAGCCGCTATGTCAACTACTAGCGCACGGCGAAGTTTCGCGGCCTGGTGGTTCCGCGCCGGGCGCTTCTACGCGTCCCATGCGTTCTTGTTCCTCTTGTCGCTCACGATGCTGCTGCCCTTCCTCTGGATGCTTCTGGTCAGCTTCAAACCCCAGAGTGAAGTAGAACTGCTGAATCCCTTCCCGTCGGTCTGGCAGTGGGAAAACTATGTCGAAGTCCTTACGCACAAATACATTTCGTTCGGGCGCTACTACTTCAACAGCCTGTTCGTCGCGGCCTGGGTCACCTTTCTCACGTGCCTGACCAGCGCCCTCGCCGGTTACGCCTTTGCGCGGCTCCGCTGGCCCGGCCGCGATCACGTGTTCAAACTGTACCTCGCCACCATGATGGTGCCCGGCGTAGTGACCATGATCCCCAACTACACGCTCATGGTGCAATTGCACCTCCTCGATTCTTATCTCGGCCTGATCCTGCCCGCTTCGTTCACGGCGTTCGGCGTCTTCCTTGTCCGCCAATTCATGCTGACGATTCCCGCGTCGCTGGACGAGGCCGCGCACATCGACGGGGCCTCCCACTGGCGCATCTTCTGGGATATTATTCTCCCCCTGTCGCGGCCCGGCCTCATCGTGCTCGCCATATTCACGTTCTTGGGCAATTACGGCAGCTTCTTCTGGCCGCTCATCCTCATCAAGAGTGAACATCTGCGCACGTTGCCCATCGGCATGGTGTTCTTCGACACCGTCTATGGAAAACAGACCAACCTCATCATGGCGGCTTCCGTCATGAACGTGTTCCCGCTTATCCTCCTCTTCGTGCTGCTCCAGAAATACCTCGTCCGGGGCATCCAGCTCGGGGCTATCAAGGGCTAAGCGGCTGCAATTTGTCGCAAACCCGCAAGAAAGCGCCCTTCGCGCGTCGTGCGTTCTCACAAAGGCCATTGAACAGCGTGGCGTTCGCTCTTATACTCACTCAAGAGGAGTGCGAATATATGCAAGTCATCGTGCGGCAAGCGAAGCGGGTCGAAGTGATACGCCGCGCACACGACGCCTTTCTGGAGCGGTACACCTCCGATTTCGGCGTATTGGATGTCGCGCATGTATCCGGCACTCCCGAGGACATGGGTGCGCAATACGGCGCGCTGGTCGGCGACCGGGCGAAGGCTATCGCAGGCCTGCTGGCGGGGCTCTTCTCGCAAGCCGGGCTTCCGGAGGCGCTGGTCCATGTGTTGCTCGACGCCTGCTGGGAACGCCTCGCGCCGCACGTGCCGGAGCGGTATTTGGCCGAGATGCGCGCCATCGAAGCGGGCGCAAAGTCGAGCGGCGCCGACCTTTCCTTCGACGACGTGAAGCGCATCCTGACCATGACCAACCTCGACCTCTACAAGCGCGAGGAACGCCTGCCCGAGATACTCGGCATCCCGCCCGAAGAGCTTGCCGCCGCCATGAATCAGGCGCACCTGGCATGCACGATGTTCGCCGTGTGGGGTTCCCGCACCGCCGACGGCAAGATGTTCTCGCTGCGCAACCTGGACTGGGTTTCGCAGACGGGCATGCACGAATACCGCCTCATCACCGTCTATCAACCCCAGGACCGGCACGCCTTCGTCAGCATGGGCTATGCGGGTGTAATCGGCTGCCTCGCGGGCATGAATGACCAGGGCATAACGCTTTCCGAGGTGGGCGCGTTCAGCGTGCGCGAGGAACTGGACGGCATGCCTTGGGCGCTCATGGGCCGGCGCGTGCTCGAGGAATCCGGCGCCCTGGAAGACGCCCAGGCGATCATCGAGCGCTCCGCGCATACCATCGGCTACAACTACCTCATTGCGGACGGCGAACCCGACGCTTACGGCACGCCCGCATTCCGGCCCCGCGCGGCGGCGTTCGAAACCAATTCCGCGTGCTGCGAGACCTTCTTCGAGGACGACCCCAAGGAACACGCCGCCACATGGACCGATGCGCAGGGCGGCGAGCACTATTACGGCAGGCCGCTGCGCGAAGCAGTTCTGCGCGCGGACACTGCCTTCGGCAAGCAGGCGCGCGCGCTCCAAGCCGCCGACGACGGGCCCGGCGACCCGGCGAATACCGGCAACCCGCATGGCCGCGATTTTTCCGGGTCCACCTACACCACGTGCCACTTGCCCATGCACGATATGATCCGTGCGTACGAAACCGGCTCGGAATACGTGTTTCCCGTGCGCGGCACGAAGCCCATCGAGGCGGGCCCGCCCTGCAAGATCGGCCCCGAGGAGGCGCTGACCATCGCGGCCACCGTCGCCCATAACACCGAGATGCTGCCCGAGAACGACTGGAACGTCATGAGCATCGTCTATGCTCCGACGGATCTCGAGTTCTGGGCCGCTTACGAAACGCGCCACGAGGACGCCCGCTGGACCAACGCGCCGGACTCCGGCTATTGGCGGTTCAGCCTGCGGAAATTGCTGGAACAAGATGCACAGTGATTTGCGATGCGAGCATGAACCCCGCGAGAGGAATCAGGGACTGCTTGGCCATCGATACGACGAGAAGACGCGGGAACCCAACCCGCCAAACCCTGCAAGACCGTGTTGCGGTTCTGCGAAGCGATTGACGCCGCAAGAACACCCGGGGAGAGGGAAAGAGGGATTTCACATTGCTTCGGTTTGCGAGGAACGGCGGGCCGTATGGAGACAATGACTGCGCGGGACTGCTCCACGGGAGCATGCAAGCGTCCTGGCAAGAGACGGGAGGTATCTCATCATGTTTATTCTCGGCATTATCCTCATCCTGGCCGGATTCGGCGCGGCGGCGGTCATGATGCTCATGGCGTCGCCGCCGGAATTCCTTTTCATGATGCCCGGCGAGATGCTCGGCTGGGTTGGGGTCGGATTCCTCGGCGTTGTGTTCTTGTTTCTGGGTAGACGCCCGTCGGATTGATTTCGCGGCCCGGTTTCCGGCCGCCCATCGGCGGCGCCGGCGCCTGCCGGACCAGCGAAAGACGCGAAGCGAGCGCGGCGTGGCGGCCGGGCGATCCGGAACGCTGCCTGCGGTTTCCACCGGCATGGCACATCAAGGTGGCACTGGACAGCTCATGAACGATTTACTATTACGTGCGGCGCGAGGGGAGCGGACCGAACGCACGCCGGTCTGGCTCATGCGGCAGGCGGGCCGCACGGACCCCGAATACAACCGGCTGCGCGAAACAGCGGAAATGCCGCTCGAAGCCTTGTTCAGCACCCCCGAACTCGCCGCGCGCATCTCGCTCCTGCCCCGGCGTCTCGGCGTGGACGCGATCATTATCTTCCAGGACATCCTGACGCCGCTTGCGCCCATGGGCGCGCCGTTTCTGTTCCGCCCGGGGCCAATGCTCGAGCGTCCCGTCCGTTCGGCTCAAGATATGGCCGCGCTGCGGCCATTCGAGATGGAGACCGGCCTCGCACACGTCCGCGAGACGTTTCGGCTGGTCCATGAGATGCTCGGTGGCGCCCTGCCCGTCCTCGGGTTCGCGGGCGCGCCGTTCACGCTGTTGGTGTTTCTGGTCGAGGGCAGGAGTTTTGGGGAAAGGGCGGACGCGGCCTTCGCGTTACTGCGCGAGGCGCCGGCGCTCGCGCACGCGCTCCTCGACCGGCTCACGGTCATGACCATCGACTACCTGCGCTTTCAGGCGGCTTCCGGCGCATGCGCGGTGCAGTTGTTCGAGTCGGCCGCGGTCCTCTGCAAGTTGGGGGCTGATGAGAAGAAGGGCGCCGCCACCTACCGCGAGTTCGCGATTCCGTACCAGCAGCGCATATTCGCCGCCCTGCGCGGCGTCGTGCCCACCGTCCATTTTGCGCGGGAATGGACCGCGCTCGAAGACCTCGATGCCGCGGGCGCGGACATCATCAGCCTGCCGGCTCAGGTTTCCATTCGGGAAGCTCGCGAACGCCTGGGCGAGCGCCGCGCGTTTCAGGGCAACCTTGATAACGAATTGCTCGCGCACGGCGCGTGGCCGGAAATTGAAGCGGCCGCGCGCGCCTGCGTAGAATCGGGGGAACATCGCGGGCACATCTTCAATCTGAGTCATGGATTGTTGCGCGAGACGCCGTTCGCGCATGTAGAACGGCTGGTGCGGTTCGTCCATGACTGCCGCATATAGACGCGGCCGGCCCCAAACCACGGTACGAGGAGGAAGCGCCATGGCACATGTCGGTTTCGGCATTATCGGATGCGGTAACATCGGCCCGGTGCATGCGGCGGCCATCGCCGCGGTGCGGGGAGCGAGACTGACTGCCGTCTCGGATGTGGTCGAGGCGAGCGCGAAACGCCTGGCGGGCCAGTACGGGGCAACGGCGTACACCGACTACCGCGCCTTGCTCGAACGCAAAGACGTGCAGGCCGTGTGCCTCTGCGTGCCCAGCGGCATGCGCATGGACATCGCGATTGCCTGCGCCGCGGCGGGCAAGCACATTCTCTCCGAAAAACCGCTCGAGGTGACCACCGCGCGCGCGGACCGGATCATCGCCGCGACCAACAAGGCGGGCGTCATGCTCGGGTGCGTGTTCCAGAGCCGGTTCGCCCATGGCTCCCGTCTGATTAAGCAAGCCATCGAGCAGGGTCGCTTCGGCAAGCTCGTGCTGGGCAACGCCTACATCAAGTGGTACCGTTCCCCCGCATACTACGCGAGCGGGGCCTGGCGCGGCACGAGGAGACTCGATGGCGGCGGCGCGCTCATGAACCAGGGCATTCACCAGATTGACCTGCTCCAATGGTTCATGGGGCCGGTCAAGCGCGTCTGCGCGCAGACGGCCTGCGTCGCGCACGAGGGGCTCGAAGTCGAGGATCTCGCCACCGCCATGCTCGAATTTGAGAGCGGCGCGTTCGGCACGATCGAAGGCAGCACGGCCATCTGGCCGGGGCACCCCGCGCGCGTCGACATTCACGGCACGGCAGGCGGCGCATGGCTCGAGGACGGCAATCTGAAGTATTGGAAATTTGAAAAACGCAAAGCAGCCGATGCCAAGATCGAGCGGGAACTCGCGAAGGAGTCCGAATTGGGTTCGGGAGCGGGCGACCCGCTGGCCAGCCTGAAAATCGAGGGACACCGCCGCCAGATTGAGGACTTCACGCGCGCGATCTTGAAGGGCGCCACGCCGTTCGTCGACGGGCGCGAAGGCAGGAACGCCGTCGCGATCATCGAGAAGATCTACGAATCGGCGCGTAAGGGCCGCCCCGTAAACATGTGAACCGGCGGCAACGACGGGGAGTTCCGCATTCATGAGCGAGGCGAAACGGATTCAAGTCACGATTGTCGGCGGCGGGATGATCACGAACGACCTGATCCTCCCTTCCGTCTATCATTTGCAGCGCAGCATCGTGGGCGACATCCGCGTATGCGCGCTCAATACAGCCCCCCTGCGCGCGCTCAAGGAAAACCGTGAACTGCTCGAGGCGTTCCCGGGGCAGGACTTCACGTCGCATCCCGCGCTGAGCGAGCCGGACGACCGGCTCTTCCCCGCCTTGTACCAGGAAGTGCTCGCGGGCATGCCGCCGCGCAACGTCGTAATCGTGGCCATGCCCGACCACCTGCATTTTCCGGTGGTCATGGAAGCTCTGCGCCACAATCAGCACGTGCTCTGCGTCAAGCCGCTGGTGCAGCGTTACGCGCAGGCCGTGGAGATCGAGCGATTCGCTTACGAAGAAGGGCTGTTTGTCGGCGTCGAGTATCACAAGCGTTTCGACACGCGCGCCCTTATGGCGAAGAGGCATTACGCGGCCGGCGATTTCGGCGAGTTCATTATGGGCGAGGCCAAGATGATCGAGCCGTACTATTACCGGCACTCGAATTTCCAGAATTGGTTTACCTGTGAGAATTCCGACCCTTTTACGTACGTCGGTTGCCATTACGTGGACCTGGTCTGTTTCATTACGGGGCTCCGCCCGACCGGGGTTTCAGTGACCGGTGTGAAGGGGCGATTCCCCAATGGCAACGAGGGCTATATGTGGGCCAACGGCCGCGTCGTCTTTGAGAACGGCGCCGTCCTGTCCGTGATCGACGGGCTGGGTTATCCCGACGACGGCGCGGGCAGCAACCAGCAATGCCTTGAGATGTTCTTCGAGGGCGACGGCAAGACCGCGACGCTGCGGCACGACGACCAGTTCCGCGGCGTCACCCACTGCTACCTCGATGGCATTGGTTGCGCCGGGTCCGCCTTCAATTTCGTGAGCCCCGATTTCTTCCGGCTCGTGCCATGGGAAGGCCCGGGGCTCAAGGCCGTCGGCTACGGTTTCGAGTCCATCGCCGCCACGATTCGCACCGTCCATGGCATGGAATCGGAAGTGTCGGGCATGAACGAGACCGAATCGTTGGAACGCCGGCGCGCCCTCATCCGCGCGGCCGACGCCCAAGGCATCATCGCGACGCCCGCCAATTCCAGCGTCAACGAGCTCGTCATGGAGGCTGCGCGGCTTTCCATCCTCAATGATGGGCGCTTCGCCACAATCACTTGCGGCGAGGCTCCCGAGGCGCGGCTCGACAACAGCCGTTGACGCCGGGCGGGCGTGGTCCGTCCATCATCTCCGGCAGTCGTGGCAATCTCCGTCTCTGTCAGCATAGAATGACGACCGTGATGGATCCGGAAAAACGTATCAAGGATCTGGAACGCGAAGTAAGCAAGCTGCGCGGCGTGGTGCGCCAGCTCTTGCACGAACATGTCCAGACCCCGAACAGCGATGGAGGCGTTTCCCATGTCGAGCGCCGCCGGACGCCCGTTCATCTGCGCGAACCCGCGCTGATTCAGAGTCTTCGCGAGCGCGTCAGCGGCGTGCTGCACGGTGACGGCGATGAGGCGATCGAGACGCGCATCGGGACCGTCTGGCTGAGCCGCCTGGCCGTTCTGGCCATCATGACCGCCTTTGCGCTGGCCGCGCGGGCCACGCTGTATTCCAATGAGATCGAGCCGGCGGCAAAACTCCTGGCCGGTTACGCAGCCGCCGCGTGCCTTATCCTCGCCGGCACCTATCTGCGC
>JAGMZX010000023.1:33355-51112 GCA_018005585.1 Candidatus Hydrogenedentota bacterium
CATCATGACCGCCTTTGCGCTGGCCGCGCGGGCCACGCTGTATTCCAATGAGATCGAGCCGGCGGCAAAACTCCTGGCCGGTTACGCAGCCGCCGCGTGCCTTATCCTCGCCGGCACCTATCTGCGCGGACGTTACCCCGCCTATGCGCAAGCCCTGCTGGCGGGCGGACTGGCCAGCCTGTACTTCACCACCTACGCCGCGTGCTTCCTCGCGCAAGTGCGTGTCCCCGCGCTTGGCAATCCGGCGCTGGCGTTTCCCCTGCTCGCCGGGTGTCTTCTCGCGTTCGCGTGGGCCGCGCAAGCCACGCGCAGCCAGGCCGTCGCCGGGGTCGGCGTCTTTCTGGCGTACTACACCGTCGCGCTAAGTGCAACGGGCAACCCCGCCATTGCCGAATTCTTCTACGCCATGGCCGCGTGCGCGCTCTTGGCCGCAACGATGCTGATGGTCTTTGCCGTGAACGGATGGACGTTCCTTTCGTGGGCTTCCGTCGCGGGCGCCTACACGGCCTATGCCCTGTTCTTCTCGGACGGACCGGCGCAGGCATCGCCGGATGCACCGCTGCGCTTCTGGGCTCCCGCCGGCTTTCTCAGCGTCGTCTACCTGCTGTTTTGCGCGGGCGCCATGTTCGATTCGCGCCGCCGCACGGCAATGCTCGCGCTCCTGAACACAATCGCGTATTACCTGTTCATGTCGTCGGCGCTGGGAAAGGCCTATCCGGAGTATCTCTGGCATTTCCGCGCGGTCTTGGCCGCCGTCTTGACTGGATTTGCGTGTATCCTCGCCGCATCGGGTCCGCGGCGCTACTATCTCTATCAGCTGTACGCCGTCAAAGCGGCCGTTCTGCTGGCGCTGGCCATCGAAGCCCGGTTCAGCGCGCCGGTCATCGCCGTCGCGCTGGCGGCCGAGAGCCTCGTGCTCGCGGCCGCGTTCCGCCTGACGGGGGTTGTCGCATACAAGGCCATCGCGTCACTGCTGCTGTTGGTAATCACGTTCGCCGCCGTGTTCGCCGTGCGTTTCACCGGTATCGTCGTCATCGCGCCGGTGCCCGTGCCCGCTCCCTGGTTTGCAGCGGCGGGCGTGGCGGTCCTGTTCGTGCTGTGCGCGCGCTTGTTCGATTATGAGCGGGCCGCCGCGCCGTCCGCGGCGAAGCGGGGACCGATGCTGTTTGGAGGCACCTTCCTCGATATCCAGCCCGGCACGCTGACGACGCTCTATGCCACCGCCGCCGCGCTGGTCGTGCTTGCCGTAACGGTCACCGAGGCAAGCGGCACGCCGTTCCTCCCCTATCTGCTGGGGGTCGAGGCCGCGTGCATGGCCGGGGCCGGGTTGCTCTTGCGCGCGCGTCCCGTCGAGGCGGCCAGCGCCCTGCTCCTGGCCGCAGCGCACGTGAGCTTTCACGTATTCCTCGCGTTGCCCCTCCCGGGCTTCCGCCAACAGGCTCATTTTGAGGCCTTCACCGCCGCGCTCGCCCTCTACACATTCCTCGGCGCCTTCTTCTGGGAGCGTTATCTGCGCCGCCTTGGCGAAGTGGACTGGTCGCATCACGTCACGGCCGCCGTACCCTATCTCGCGGCGACGCTCATGCTCGCCATGCTCTGCGGCCAGACGCTCCCCGCGTTTCAGGCGCCGTCCGCGCAAGCAGCGCTGGGCGTGCTTCTGCTCCTGGCGGGATATCTCATCCGTCTGCCCGCATTGAAGACATCCGGCGTGTTTGCGCTCGGTTTCGGCCTTCTCAGGTTCTATCAGACGCTCTACGGTGCGCCAGACGTCGCGCGCGGCCTCTTCCCCCTGCCGTTCCTGGCCCTTTTCGGGTGCCTCGTTGCGGCGGAGCGCGTGCAGTTCCTGTTCCAGCGCGACGCGACGCCGGCGCGGCAAGTCTGGAACGGGCTGCGGAGCACGCTCGCGGCCGTGATTGCCGTAACGGGGATCCTGGGAATCCACGCCTGGAAAGAGCGGCACATGCTGATCCTCGGGCTGCTCCTCGCCGCAGTCGTCCTGATGCTGCTCGGCCTGCTCTTTCGCGAAAGCCGCTACCGCTGGGCCGCGCTCTTTTTCTTCGCCGTGACGGTGGCGCGCGCGTTTACCCTGACGCGCGATTTGTCCCCTCTCGAACAGGTGGTCACCTTCGGCGCGTCCGGCATGGTGTTGCTCGCGGTGTCCGGCGTGTATTCACGCGTCCGGACGCGCCATCAGGCCGGTTCTGGAGGCGCCGGAAACAAAGGAGCGCCGCGCGATGAATCCCCTTGAAACAGGTGCGAGAGAGATTTGCGCGCAACTGCGCGCGCGCGGCTTTCGGGCCCTGTTTGCCGGCGGCTGCGTGCGCGATCGCCTGCTCGGTGTCGAGCCCAAGGACTTCGACATCGCGACGGACGCGCATGTGGCGGACATGCTCGGCCTTTTTCAGAAGACCATCGAAGTGGGCAAGGCCTTCGGCGTGCTCATGGTCATGCGGCCGGAGGGCCGGTTCGAGGTCGCAAGCTTCCGCCGGGACGGCCCTTATCTCGACGGGCGGCACCCGGACTACGTGACCCTCGCCTCGGAGCAGGAAGACGCGCAGCGCCGTGATTTCACGATCAACGCGCTCTTCTGGGACCCCGAGACCGGCGCGATTGTCGATTACGTCGACGGTGTCCGCGACCTGCGCGCGGGCGTCATTCGCGCCGTTGGCAACCCCGAAGAGCGTTTTGAAGAAGACCACCTGCGCCTGCTGCGCGCCGTGCGGTTCGCCGCGCGGCTTGGTTATGTAATCGATCCGGTAACGCTCGAAGCCATCAAGGCCAGGGCACCGTTGATCCTCAAGACGAGCGCGGAACGGATTCGCGACGAATTGCTCAAGATACTGACGGAAGGCGGCGCGCGGCGCGCCTTCGAGTTGATGGACGCAGCGGGGCTGCTCGGACACGTCCTCCCCGAAGTCGCGCGCATGAAAGACGTCGCGCAGCCGCCGCAATTTCACCCCGAAGGCGACGTGTTCACGCACACCCTGCTCATGCTGGAACAATTCAAAAACCCCACGCCCACGCTTGCCATGAGCGCGCTGCTGCACGACGCGGGGAAACCTGAAACGCAGACCTTCGAAGATCGCATCCGCTTCAACCTGCACGACAAGGTAGGCGCGCATATTGCCGAGCGCGTGTGCGGCCGCTTGCGCTTTTCGGCGGACGACACCAAACGCATTTCGTGGCTCGTGGGCCAGCACATGCGCGTCTCGTCGATTCCCAAGATGCGGGAAAGCCGGCGGCGCCGTTTCGTGCGCGAACCCGGCTTCGACGAGTTGCTCGAATTGTGCCGACTGGACTGCATCTCCAGCCATCGCGATGCGAGCAGGATTGAGTGGATCCAGCGTTACAAGGCGGGCCTCGACGAACGGCAGCTCCGGCCAAAACCACTGCTGAACGGGCGCGACCTCATCGAATTGGGATACTCGCCCGGACCTCACTTCTCGCGGATGCTCCGCTCCGTCGAAGATGCGCAACTGGAAGGCACAATCGAGACGCCGGAATCCGCCCGCGCCTTCGTGCTCTCGCGTTGGCCGCTTGATGCCAACGGGCCGCCGACCCCGTAAGCCTGCTCAGGCGCCGCCCTCGCCTTGTACGAACTCCGTGCGCCGCCGCGCGCCCGCATCCGCCGCGACAAAGGGCAGGAACACCGAGAACCGCGCGCCCTTGCCGGGTTCGCTCTCGACCTCGATGTCACCGCCGTGTTCCCGCACAATCTTGAAGCTCACGGCAAGCCCGAGCCCCGTGCCCGCGGAGCCTTTTGAACTGACGAAGGCCTGACCAAGACGGCTCATAATCTCCGGGGGAATGCCCCGCCCGGAATCCTGCACTTCAATGTAACAGCCATTTCCCTCGCGGCGGCACGCAACGGAAACGGTCCCGCCTTCTTCCTCGCACGCATCCAGCGCGTTGGTGACCAGGTTGAGCAGGACTCGGTAGATGTGCTGCGCGTCCACGTGCGCCATGCAGGGTTCTTCAGCACGGAACGCCACGGCGATCTTGTACTTCTCGGCGCGCGCCCGCACCACCTCGAGAACATCCCGGGTCAGTGAATTCAGGTCGGTCATGAGTCGTTCCGGCGCCCGGTCGCGCGAGAACGTGAGCAGATTCATGACCAGCATGTCGATCCGCTGGATGGCCCGCGCCATAATCGGCCACGCCCGCTTCACGTAGCTGATGTCGTCGTTCTTGATCGACATGTCCACGTATTCGGCCCCGCCGCGAATACCGGTCAGGATGTTCTTCATGCAATGGCCCAGCCCGGCCGTCGCCTGCCCGATAGCGGCAAGCTTTTCCTGCTCGACTTTCTCCTGATAGAGCCGCGCATTCTCCACGGCCACGCCCACTACGTGCGCCACGGCCGTCAACAGCTCCAGGTCGCTCGCCTGGAACCGCTTGCCCGTCGAGCCCGAGTCCACGTAGATAGCGCCCGCGACCGACTCGCGCCCGCACAGCGGCGCGCACATCGCGGCGTGGATCTGGTGGCCCATGACGCTCATCGCGCCCTCGAACCGGGCATCGTCCTGAGCGTCGACGGTCATGATGCCCTGACGCTCGCGCATGACGTGCTCGACCAGGGTGTGACTCATCGGCGGGCCTTCCTGGCGCCCTTCCCGCATGAGGCTTGCGCGCACGCACAGGTCGTTGCTGCGCGGGTCTTTCACGAGGATGAAGCCGCGCCGGACCGGCAGCGCCTCGAAAATCAACGCCAGGATCTTCTGCAACAGCTCGTCCACATCGAAGACCGAGCCCAGCAGGCGAGCGGCCCGGTACAGCACGGGCAGCCGCTCCGCCACCTTGTCCGGCGAGAGGTCATTGCACAGCTCCGCCGCCTCCTCGAAGCTGATAACCGTCTGGTCCATGGTTGAATCGGAATACCGCGCCAACCCGAACAGGTAGTTGGCCACGCGCAGCGTGTCGCCGCTCTGCAGGACGCTTTCTTTTGTTTCCGCCCCGTTCACCTCGATGCCGTTGCGAGAACCCAGATCCTGCACGCGAACGGTTTCACCGTCGACCCAGACGCGCGCATGCCGCCGGGACACCATCTGGTCCTGAAGCACAATATCCGATTCAGGCGCGCGGCCGATCAGCAGCCCGCCAGGCGTAATCCGGTACCTGCGGCCTACCGCTCCTTCGCGGTTCAGCACAAGCTCGTATGCATGCATGTCGGTATTGCTCCCTGCGAATTACAGCTATCCGGCGTTACTTTCCGCGCAGGTTCTGCACGCAACTTCAGGCAGCACCTCCAACTGGAACCGCCCCGGCTCCCGTAATGACCCATTGCACCTTTTCATCTCCTGGCCGACATCATAAGAAAAGTTGGGTACTCGAGCAAAATGGCCGCCCGGAGCCGGAGCTTGCGTCACCATTCTACTGATGATACATTCAGGTTTTTCGGAGCCGAATGCAATGAACGCCGCCCAGATTATCGACCGTCTGCGTGCTGACCGCGAGTTCCGCGGTGTCCCGTGGCGCGTGATCCCCGCGCGTCCCGCGCGCTTCGCGGGATTCCCGGGCGCGCTCGACCCGCGGCTCGTCGAAGGGTTGCGCCGGCAAGGCGTTCACGACCTCTATACGCACCAGCGCGAGGCGGTCGAGGCCGTGCTCGACGGCGAAAACGTATGCGTGGTCACGCCGACCGCGTCGGGCAAGACGCTCTGTTACAACATCCCCGTCCTGCACCGTCTCCTGCAGAACAGCCAGGCGCGCGCCCTGTACCTCTTCCCCACCAAGGCGCTGTCGCAGGACCAGGTCCATGAGCTCCAGTCGGTCGTCGATACGCTCGAAGTCAAGATCGGCGCGTACACGTTCGACGGCGATACGCCCGCAACGGCGCGCAAGGCTATCCGGAGCGCGGGCCATATCGTGGTGACCAACCCGGACATGCTGCACACGGGCATCCTGCCGCATCACACCATCTGGATCCGGCTCTTCGAAAACCTGGAATTCATCGTGATTGACGAAGTGCACCACTACCGCGGCGTATTCGGCAGCCATCTCGCGAATGTGTTGCGCCGGCTCAAGCGCATCTGCGCGTTCTATGGCTCCAATCCGAAGTTCATTTGCTGCAGCGCGACCATCGCCAACCCGAAAGAGATCGCCGAAAAGATAATCGAGAAACCGGTTCGACTCATCGACGACAACGGCGCGCCCGCGGGCGAAAAGCACTTCATCTTCTTCAATCCGCCGGTGGTCAATGCGGAACTGGGTATTCGCAAGTCGTCGGTCAAGGTGGCCACGCGCCTCGCCATGCAGTTCCTGAACCGCGACGTGCAGTCCATCGTCTTCGCGCGGAGCAGGCTCCGCGTCGAAATTCTGACCACCTATCTGAAAGACGCGCTGCGCCGCCAGCACAAGGACCCGAATCTCGTGCGCGGCTACCGCGGCGGCTATCTGCCGACCGAACGCCGCGAAATCGAACGCGGCCTGCGCGAGGGCCGGGTCATGGCCGTCGTCAGCACCAACGCGCTCGAGCTGGGTATCGACATCGGGTCCCTCGACGTATGCATCATGACCGGCTACGCCGGCAGCGTCGCCAGCACGTGGCAGCAGGCGGGCCGCGCCGGCCGCCGGACCGGCATGTCCCTGGTGATTCTCGTCGCGACCAGCGCACCGCTCGACCAATACATCATCAGTAACCCCGACTATTTCTTCGGCCAGTCTCCTGAAAGCGCGACGGTCGACCCGAACAACCTCATCATCGCCACCAGCCACCTCAAGTGCGCGGCTTTTGAACTCCCCTTCGTCGAGGGGGAAGCGTTCGGTTTCGACGCCGCGTCCACCCGCGAAATCCTCGACTATCTTGCCGAGCAGGGCGTGCTGCGAAAGGTGCGCAACAAGTGGCACTGGAGCGCCGACGCCTATCCCGCGGAAGACATCAGCCTGCGCACCGCGGCCCCGGGCAACGTCGTGATTCTCGACACGACCGACAACGGACGCGTCATCGGTGAGGTGGACCTGTTTTCGGCGCCCGTCGAGGTATATCAAAACGCCATCTACATGCACGAGAGCCAGCAGTACACCATCGACAACCTCGACCTGGCGGACCGCAAAGCCTATGCGCGGCCGGTCGAGATCGACTATTACACCGACGCCGAAATCAAAGTCGACTTGAAGGTGCTGGACACCTTCGAGCAGGCGCGCACTGGCGAGGTGGAACGATGCCATGGCGAACTGAGCGTCACGTGGCTCCCCACCATCTACAAGAAAATCAAATTCGGCAGCCATGAAAACGTGGGGTGGGGCGAAATCCATTTGCCCGAATCCACCATGCACACCACCGGCTACTGGCTCCAGTTCCCCGATGACATCGGCAAACGTTTCGATATCGGCCAGAAGGAACTGGGCGAGGCCCTGCACGCGCTCGCCAACACGCTGCGGCAGGTCTCGCCCGTTCAGGTGTTATGTGACCTCACGGATATCCGCGCCCAAGCCATGCTGCGCTCCCCCTTCTCCGACCTGCCCACCATTTACCTCTACGAGACGTATCCCGGCGGCGTCGGTTTCAGCGAAAAGCTGTACACTCACCACCAGCGCCTGCTGGAAGCCGCCGTTTCCCTGCTCAGCGGCTGCAAATGCAGGGAAGGCTGCCCCAGTTGTGTCGGCGCGGCGCTCGAAGCGGGCACGCACGGCAAGAAAGGGGCTCTTCTGCTCGCCCGCGCCGCCCTGCAGTAAGCTGTCCCCGCCTCCAGGCGCGCGGTCGTGTGTGTCCGTTCGCGTATGCCCCCGGGGCCCTGCAGGCGCGCCCTCTCGGGGCCCATCCCGACTTCGGCCCGGCACACGCCACGGGCCGCCTACTTTGAATGTTTTACGGAACGGATGCGTTCCCGGATCTGACGCGCCTTCTGCGCCACCTTGTCGTCTTCGGGAACGAGACGGATCACGGTCTCCATGCATCGCAGCGCATGGCTGTACTCGTGCTCCCGCACGTGCCGTACGCCAATGTTATATTCAGCGGACGCGACCTTCCTGATGACCCTGGCTTCCCCGGGCATGCGCTCCAGTACGGCCCGGTAACAGTGCGACGCCCGGTGGTAAGCGTGGCGGGTGAAATAGTAGTCCCCGATCAACTCGTCCTGCGAGAGTCCTTCCTGCGCATGCTCCCGCACGAAAGCGGCCATTTCCGCCTTTTGCCGGTTCTTGAATTCCTCTGGAGTGTAAACCCCCACGGCCGCCGATGCTTCGACGAGCACGCTGATTTCGTTGGAGTTTGGGTCTCCCGGAATCACATAGAAACGCGCCTGACCCTCCTGGTAAGGATTCAAGGCAAACCCCTGCATCGTCTCGCCATCGCGAAATTGCACCACCACCTCGGCGCCTTGCGGGCTCCACTCGCTGTAATCCTGGTTCCTGTCGAACTTGCCGTCGAAGCTTTTCACATAGAAGAGGGCTTTCATCTCCGCGAATGGGATCATGCGCCGTTCGCCGGTGAGTTCGTCCGCGTCGTCCACAAGGTCGAGATAGAAACCAGGTTCTTCCGTGTTCAGGTGATAGCAGAAACCCCGATAGACCTCGCCCGACTGCATCCGGGCCACCAGACGTTGGCGGTGCACGCGCCGTTTCAGGTCCGTGCGCCGTTTCTGTTGGGCCTTCTCATCGGCAATCGGCTTGTAGTGCTTCTGGCAGTAATACTTCTTCTCGTGCTCCGTCAAGCAGTCCGCACAGCCGAACTCGCCGCAGACGCAGCAGTACCCCACCGCTTCGCGCAGGATATGATAGGCACATCTCATGACAGCCGTCTCCAGCGACACGTCTCGCCACGCCGTCAGTCCGCCCATCTGCCTGGGGTTAATTATATCTGGGAATGCGAATAATGACAAGACCCCTGACTGGACCCCGGCATGCCCCTTGTCGTGTTCGGCGTCAGGCGTAGCCGGCCCCGTCCACGGCGCGCGCGATAAACAACGGCGGCTCCCCCGGCCACTCCAGAAAACCGTGGTAATACTCGCGTGTAACCGCCGCAATAAACCGGTCTACGCAGTCTGAGGGAACCAGATTGACCGTTGCGCCGCCGAATCCCGCCCCCGTCAGGCGCGCCCCCGCCGCGCCAGCCCGCCGCGCGATGCCCACCAGCCGATCCAGTTCAGGGCAACTGATGCCGTAGTCTTTGGCGCAACTCTCGTGCGACGCGTTCATGAGGCGCCCCAGTTCCCCGCCGTCGCCGGCCAGCAGCGCGTCGCGGGCGCGCTCGACGCGTTCGTACTCGGTCAACTGATGCCGCAGCCGCGCTTGCAGAGGAAACCCTTCGGGCGGTTCCGGCAGGTCGCCGACCCACCGTTCGCGGACCGCATCCGGCTTGACTTTCAGCCGCTTCGCGGCGGCATCGAGCGTCGTGCAAGGCTCCGGCAGAGCGTGAGAACACAGGTCGAGCGCTTCCCGGGCGGTCAGGCAAAGGGCGCCGTGAAAAAGGTCGCCCAAGCGGTTGATTTCCACCTCTTCGTCGATCTCCGCCTGAAGCTGTTTCTCGACCAGAGCGGTGATCAAGCCGCAGAGGCCTGGTCCGGCATTGTACCGGTTGCGCGCTGCGCCGCCTTTCTCCACTTTCACCGTCGAGTCGCAGACGACGACGGCATAATCCTCGAGGAGCGGCGCCATTTCGATGCGCAGCGGGTGAAAATCGATCTTGCAGGCGTGCGCCGCGCGACCCCCGAGGATCGCGGCCTGGTCCATGCCGCCACCCCGCGTGCCGACGTAGTGTTCGGCTTCCGCGAGCAACTCCGCCAGCGGCAGCCGCCCCACGTCGCCGTCGAGGTCCCGTCCTTGCGCGGCGAGATAGGCCAGCGCGCACGCCACGACAAGCGCGGAAGACGAAGCGAGACCCGCCGCGATGGGCAAGTCGTTCGCCACCAGCGCGTCCATCCCGCGGCACGGGTCCAGCGACAGGGCACGATTCAGCCCCGAGACCGCCGCCTTGCAGTAATTCTCCCAGGAACCCGCGGCGGACGCGGGGATCCGCAGGGCATTTGCAAAGACGGCCTCGCCGTAGTTGGGGTTCATGTCGCGCAATTGGATGATGCCGTCGGGCCGCGGCCGGAAGGCGACGACAATCTCCCGGTCCACCGTCATGGGCAGGACCGGCAGCCCATTGTAATCCGTGTGCTCGCCGATCAGGTTGATGCGACCCGGCGCACGGCAGATGCGCGGCGCGCCGCCCGTGGGAAATACTTCATGAAACCGGGTCCGTACGCTGGCGATATCTACGCTCATTTCACCTGCCACCCGTTGCCGCTTGGTTGGGGGCGTGATTTTAACGGCGGCGCGACCTCCGTTCAACGAGACGGCGGCACATTCACGGGGGGGTGGCCCGCGGAACCCACGCGCCATCCTGGTGTTTCATCTTGTGAATGCCTGGCTGTCCCGCAAGATAGCCGAAAACAACCGCGCGGCGGCAGATGGCCGCGCAGAGAAGGAGCCGGCACGATGAAAAAGTGGATAACCTTTGCTCTGGTTGCCGCGGCAGCTGCCGCCGGATTCAGCTATGCCGCTGCGCAGCCGCCCGCGCCGCCTGATTGCGCCGGCCCTGCCCAAGGCCGCGGTCACGGCCCCGGACCTATGCGTGACCTGTTCGTGCAGGCCGACAAAAACAAGGACCGGCAAATCACGTTTGAAGAACTGACCGCCGTCAAGCCGGACTTCCCCAAGGACCAGTTTGAAAGGATGGACCAGAACAACGACGGCGTGTTGTCGCCGGCAGACCGGCCCCTGCACGATCAGCGCGGCCCGCACGGCCCGCGCGGCGAAGCCGCCCCGGGCGGACGCAGCCCGCGTGGTCACGCGCTGCGCCCCGATGTCGCGCGCATCCGCGCCGCGGACAAGAATGACGACCGGCAAGTCTCGCCCGAGGAGTTCCGTGCGGCGTTCCCCGGCGCGCCGGAAGATGCGTTCAAGCGCAGGGACCGGAACGGCGACGGCATGCTCAGCAGCGCGGATTTGCCCAAAGGGGGGCCGGAGGGAAGGCCCCAGGGGCCGCCCGTCGAGCGCATCCGCGCCGCCGATAAGGATGAAGACGGCAAAGTGACGCCCGAAGAATGGAAGGCTGCGTTTCCGCATGCGCCCGAACAGGTCTTTGGACGCCTGGACCGGAATGGCGACGGCGCGCTCTCGCCCGCGGATGCGCCCAAGGGCGCGCCTCCCGCGGCCCTGGACCAGAAAACAGGCAAGTCCCGGCCTGAGAAGCTGCGGCATGCCGCCAGCCTGGTCGAGCGCTTGCGCAAGGCGGATACGGACAACGACGGCCAGGTAACCCCCGACGAATTCAAAGCGGCATTCCCGAAGGCAAAGGAAGGCCGTTTCGAGAAACTCGACCGGAACGACGATGGCGTGTTGACTGAGGCGGACCGCGGCAAACCGGCGCCGTAACCGGCCCAGCTGAAGTATACGCCTGCTATTACAGGGCGCGCGGATAACCCCGCGCGCCCTGTGCGTCAAGGGTGATATACGCAAGCCTCGTGGCACGAGCGTTCCTCCCGTGCGGAAGCCCGTGCCACGGGCAAGACCATCGGTAAGATGCTCCGCGTGGCCGGCGTCGATACGTCACCTTCCGCCCCCATGACTTCGGGGGTCCGGTGGAAGCCTGCGACATCGTTCAGTCGTCACCCCGCCAGGCAATACCCGCCGTCTGAAGCGCTCCCAATTGGCAAGCCTTTTGATTTGCGCCGGCTGCAAGCATGATAATCGAAAAAACTCTCATATAGAGGCCGGACCATGGTTGCCGTATCCGTCTTTTTTGCCGTGTATGCTTCCGCGCTGATGGCCGCGCCCGGCCAGGCGGACCTGCCAGCGGGGGCGACGCCAACCGCGCGCCGTCCCGTGGCGGAAGAATTCGCGGAGAAAGTGACGCGCGTTTCAGCCGGCGGTGAACAACAACGCACGGCCGTGATTGAATTCCCCGCTCAAAAAGCCCGTTTTGTGCGGCTGGTCATCGAGAGGACCAGTGGAAACTCGGAGCCGTGCCTGGATGAATTGGAGGTATACGGTCCCAACGGCACAGAGAATCTGGCCCTTGCGTCCCGCGGGGCCGCGGCAAGCGCGTCGTCGCTCCTGCCCGGGTATGCGATCCACGCCGTGAACCACTTGAACGATGGCCAGTATGGCAATTCCCATAGCTGGATAGCCGCCACGCTCGGAGAAGGCTGGGCGCAGATTGAATTGCCGGAAGCGGCGGAAGTGACTCGTGTGGTGGTTTCTCGGGACCGGCTGGGTGAATTTCAAGACCGCATAGCCGCCCAAGCGCAAGTACTGTTGTCGCTCGATGGAACGGACTGGCAGCAGGTGGGAGCGTTAGACTCCGCGCCGCTATTGCCTCGTCGGCGCAACCCGTTAAGCCAGTTTGACCTGATGCCCTGTTTGCGGGTGGACCGGCTGCCGGAAAAGAGCTGGCATGGCGTACTGCAATACGCTTTTCTGCGCGAACGCGATACGTGGAGCCGGATTCCAGACGACGATTACCTGTCGCCGCTGCTGACGGACCGACCGGCTTATCTGGGCGGCGCACCCTATTGGGGGCGCATCGCGCGCCTGTCGCCGTTGGACCGGGTTCTGACGCTCTACGCGGACATGATCGACCGGCTCGAAAAGCAGGGGCTGAACGTTGACACGGAGCGGCAGGAGTTGGCCCAATTCCAGGCGGCTGCGGACTCCGGCGCGGAATCCGGCGACGACCTCTACTTCGCAGCCCGCTGGGCCAAGCGGCGCTTGTTCTTCCGCGACCCCTCGCTGGCGCCCCTGGAGCATGTGCTGTTCGCCAAGCGGCATCCTTTCCTGGAATCGCACAACTACAGCGAGCACCTGGACGGTTGTCTTGAACCCGGCGGCGGCGTCTATGCGCTGCACGTCCCCCGCGACGGGCAGGGCGGCCTGCTCCCGGACGCGGCCGAGGTCGAACAACTGTTCGACGGCAGCGCGGGCATCGTCCGCGAGCCGGTGCTGGATTATGAGGCGCAGACCGTCTACTTCGCATATCGCCCGGAGATTCCAGAGGTTGCCGGATGGGACTCGTACTGGCACCTGTATGCGCTTTCCTTGAACAGCGGCGAAGTGCGGCGGCTCACCGAAGGCCCGTTTCACGACTTCGACGCGACCGTCCTGCCCGACGGCGGCGTGGCGTTCATCTCCACGCGGTGTGCGCTGCGTTTCCTCTGCTGGCGGCCGCAGGCGTATGTGCTCTACCGCATGGAGCGGGACGGCACGAATCTGTCACGGCTTTCCCACGCCAATCTGAGCGAGTGGAAGCCGTCCGTGATGAGCGACGGCCTCATTCTCTGGACGCGCTCCGAGTACATCGACAAAGGCGCGGACTTCAGCCACACGCTCTGGACCATCCGCCCCGACGGAACCCATCCCGCGCTGCTGTTCGGCAACAACACGCCCAATTGCTACAGCCAGGCGCACGAGGTGCCGGGAACCAGCGAGATTGTGTGCACGTTGATGTCCCATGGCGCGCATGAAGGCCCCATCGCCCTGATTGACCGGGGCAGAGGGCCTTTCGACACGGACGCCATCACCAACATTACGCCGGACACGCATCCGTGCTACCAGATGGACCGCAGCTATTTCGACACGTTCCGGGACCCGTATCCCGTGTCCAGCGACCATTTTCTCGTCACCCACAACCCGGACAATCACCACAATTGGGGCCTGTACGTCATCGACCGCTACGGCAACCGGGAATTGCTGTATATCGACCCCGAGATCAGCAGCACGGGGCCGACCCTGTTGCGGCCTCGCCCGCGCCCGCCGGTCCTGGCAAGCGGAATTGACGAACATCTCGCCAAAGAGCAATTGGGGCGTTTCACCATTCAGGACGTCTACGCAGGTCTGGGGGCGGAAGTCGAGCGCGGCCGCGTCAAGTACGTCCGTGTTGTCGAGGAAGTCCCCGCCGACCTGGAATTGCTTGCCAACGGCGAATGCCGGAAAGACCATCCCCCCTTCCAGGATTTCTACGCCTCGCCGATCCATCTCGTACAAGGCCATGTGAACAGTTATCTCACCCGCACGGCTAACGCATCGGTTGGGCCTGTAAGGACGAATCACGACTGGTCCAAGAAGATAGAAGCGGTGGGAGACGGCCTCTACCGCGTAACCGAGGACGCGAGCTGGCCCGCATACGAGGCGAAGCGCTCCTATGGCGTGGCGCCCGTCGCGGAAGACGGCTCCGCGAATTTCCTGGCCCCCGCGGGCAGGCAGCTCTATTTCCAGTTGCTCGACGCGGACTTCAACGAACTCCAGCGGATGCGCAGCGTCATTCAGCTGCAGCCCGGCGAGGCGCGCAGTTGCATCGGCTGCCATGAAGACCGCCAGACCACCTCGCCCGTTTTCGGCCAGCGGCAGGCCCTGCGGCAGCCCGCCGCGCGTCTGGAGCCGCCGCCCTGGGGCGCCGTGCCTTTTTCCTATGAAGAAGTCGTGCAACCCGTATGGGACCGCAATTGCGTCCGGTGTCACGACGGCGGGTGGCTCGGGGCGCGCCCCGACCTGCGCGGAAAACGCGACAAAGAACGCATTCCGGCTTCCTACCGGTCCCTCATCGCGGGCGGATGGATTCACTTCTTCGACTACACGTACGGCATGCGGCCGTTCAAGGCCGAGCCGCTCTCGTTCGGAACACTCCAAAGCCGCCTCTGGAAAGTCCTCGAGGACCAGGACCACAAGGACGTCACTCTGAGCCGGGACGACATGCGCGCCGTAAAGACCTGGATCGACCTGAATTGCCCCTTGTGGCCCGACTACACCTACCGGCTCGACCGGCCAGGCCCCGGTCAATTGCTGACACACCGGAACTGAACCGTCGCAATGCCCGGCTTTGACTCCCGCATTGGGGGGCGCCGATGCGCTGGCCGCGCTGGGCCGACGAGCCGCCTTGGCTGCTGACCGGACCACGCCGTGCGCGGGAATCGGCTTTTTGCCCAACGGTCAGGGAGGTCAGCGGCGGTCCATCGAGACCAGCTCGATCCCGGCGCAGAGCGGCTTCCGGCGCGATTTTGGGGGCATTGGCCGGTGTGATATATTCGTGCCCCGAGGCTGCAGGCATGGTATTCAGTTCACATCTATTCTTGTTCTATTTCTTGCCGGTGACGCTGGGGCTTTACTACCTGATGCCCCGGCGCGGCAAGCATTTGCTGCTGACGGCGTTCAGCTATGCGTTCTACGGCTGGGCGAACCCCTATTTCATGGTCCTGATGTTCGTTTCGACGCTGGTCGATTACCTCTGCGGCCTGATGATCGCGCAGCGCTTCGGCTGGGAGGCGTCGAAACATATCGAGCGGCTGGAACCGGGCGGGCCGCGCACCCGCGCGCAAAAGGGCGCGGTGGCGGCGGCGGTGGTCGTGCATCTGGGCCTGTTGGGTTTCTTCAAGTACTTCAATTTCGGGGTGGAGAACTACAACGCGCTGATGCGGCTGCTCGGGCTGGGGCATCTGGAGTGGGACACCTTCTTCCGCGTCACGCTGCCGCTCGGGATCAGTTTTTACACGTTCCAGTCGATGAGTTATTCGATCGACGTGTACCGCGGCGACGCGAAGGCCATCCGCAACTTCATCGACTTCGCGTGCTTTGTGGCCATGTTCCCGCAACTGGTCGCGGGGCCGATCGTCCGGTTCTGCGAGGTCGCGGACCAGTTGATCGTGCGCACGCACACCATCGACAAATTCGCGCGCGGCATGGCGTTTCTCAGCCTGGGCCTGGCCAAGAAGATTCTGCTGGCGAACCCGTGCGGCAAGGTGGCGAACATGTGCTTCGATTCGGGCTCGGTGGGCGCGCTCGATTCGTGGTACGGCATGTTCGCGTATTCGTTTCAGATTTATTTCGATTTCAGCGCGTACTCGGACATGGCGGTCGGGCTTGGCCTCATGCTCGGCTTCATGTTCCCGAAAAACTTCGATTCGCCGTATCTCTCGCAGTCCATCACGGAACTCTGGCGGCGCTGGCACCTGTCGCTGTCGTTTTTCCTGCGCGATTACCTCTACATCGCGCTGGGCGGCAACCGGAAGGGCACGGCGCGCACCTACGTCAACCTCCTGCTGGTCATGCTGCTTGGCGGCCTCTGGCACGGAGCGGCGTGGAACTTCGTCATCTGGGGCGGCATCCACGGGACGATGCTCGCGTTCGAGCGCGCCCAAGGCCGCCACAGCCTCTACTACCGGGCGCCGAAGGCCGCGCGCATCGCGATTACGTTTCTGGTCACGTCGTTCGCGTGGGTGTTCTTCCGCGCGCCGGACCTCGATACCGCGCTGCGCTATTTTGCGAGCATGTTCGGCCTGGGACCGGCGCAGGACGGCGCGTATCTCATCGGCGGCGTGATTTACCAGCCGTATTACCTTGGAATCGTGCTGATTGCCGCGGCGGTCACGTGGCTGGCGCCGCAGACGTGGGATTTCACGCGGCGGCTCACGTGGCCGAGGACCGCATGGTGCGCGGCCATGTTGTTGCTCGCCGTCGCGGTCATGACGACCCAGGCCTTCAACCCGTTCATCTACTTCATCTTTTGAGGCAATGAGACAAGTTCATACATATAGGATCGCGCCGGCAGCGGGGACGATATCGTCCGGAGCGCGGTCTATCGCGTCTTCGCGGTTTGGGCCGAAGGCCCTCAACATGATAGCCCGGGGCAACGTCCCAAGTCTGGAGTCGACATATTGCCCGACTCCCGTGAGAGGTTCCCATACAAATAGCCCCGGGTTGGACCGTCCGCGGTCCTACCCGGGGAAAGACAGCATCCAATCACATCAACCCCGGCAGGGGTTGGATAAGAGGGACGCACGGCAATGAGCCACACGCACTTCGCCGTCTACCAACACATCGTATTCAGCACGAAAAACCGCCAACCGCACCTCTCACCCGCGTTCGAGAAGGAACTTCATCCCTACCTCGCCGCCGCCATCAATAACCAGGGCTGCCGTGCCCTCATGGTCGGCGGCCACCGGGACCACATCCACGCGCTGGTGAGCATGGGCAAGGCGATTCTGACCAGCGACCTCGTGAAAGAGATTAAACGAACCTCGTCCGTCTGGGCAAAGGGAAAAACGCCAGACCTCCGCGAATTCGCGTGGCAAGAGGGGTATGGCGCGTTCTCCGTGAGTTATTCCAACCTCGAGCAGGTTCGTGAATACATAGTGCATCAGGCCACGCATCACGGACAGATGAGTTGGGAAGATGAATACCGAGCCCTGCTCGACCGACACGGTGTCGCATATGACAAACGATTCTTCCTTGGTTGACGCCTGCTTTATCCAACCCCTGCCGGGGTTAATTGAACCGGCTTGGACACCCCGGGTTGGCCCGAGGACGGTCCAACCCGGGGCTATTCGTATGTCAACCCCTATCGGGGTTGTGTATACCTCGCCACTGGGTCCCTGGCGTGGTTCTGAACGTCACGGTCTGCATGCTCCCTGGCGTGGTCTTGAACGTCACGGCCTGCATGGTCCCTGGCGGCGTTCCGCATCTCACGGCCCCGGGGTCCCTGGCGGGAAGCCCAAAGCACAAAACCCAAGGACACCACGGGTTGGACCGTCCGCGGTCCTGCCCGCGGACGACAATGTCTGGTCACATCAACCCCGCCAGAGCTGCAAACACGAAGCGCAGGAACATTATCCGATGGACTTCTTGAACCTCGGTAGAGGTTCCCATACAAATAGCCACGGGTTGGACCGTCCGCGGTCCTACCCGGGGAAAGACAGCATCCAATCACATCAACCCCGGCAGGGGTTGGATATCCAACCCCTGCCAGAGTTAGCTGAACCGGCCTGGACACCCCGGGTTGGCCCG
>JAGMZX010000024.1:0-18441 GCA_018005585.1 Candidatus Hydrogenedentota bacterium
CAGCGGCGGCTTCCACTGCGCGGACGACCCGGGCAGCACGGAAGACGGCTTTGTGCCGGGTCCCGGCGCGAACACGAGTTGCTGCCCGCACGACAGCGACTACGCGCCCAGCGGACCGGACTGGCAGGTCAAGCTGACGGAACTGTTGCGCGTGATCCAGTTCTACAATTCCGGCGGCTACCACTGGTGCCCCGGCGACGGGACCGAGGACGGGTTCTGCCCGGGCATTGCATAGCTTCGCCAAACGCGTGAATGACTTGTGCCCCGGCGCAGCCTGCGCGGCTGTGCCGGGGTTTCTCCACGAGTAGAGCGGACGCGCCGGTGTCCCGGAAGAATTCGAGCGCGGCCTGCTTCACCGGAGACCTGCTACCTTTCCGCCTTGGGTGCGTGCCGGAATGCCAGGCGCGCGCGGAAGGCGCCCGCGGTTGCGAATAACGTTTCCGTGTCAGGCCGTGAGCGCCCTTGTTCGCGCGCTTCCTGTACAGGTGCGATGCGGGCAACGCCGCGCGCTGCTATCTGTACCTGTTCTTCCCTGCCTTCGGGCGACGGGTGCTGCAGGAGATATTCCAAATCCGCGGCGCGTGACCGCGACGCGACGATGCAGATGACCTCCTCGCCGGGCGTTTCATCCAATGTGTAGTACTGTCCTTCCGCTGGAAGCCAATACTCGGCATCCGCCGCCAGTCGGGTTGCTTGCCCGCTCGTTTCCTTGCGCGGGAAAAGCCACGCGCCCTTCCCCGCGGAATCGTACTGATAGACGTACACGTAGCAGTCCGTGCGCGGACGCACGTAGACCTGATAGAGGTCGCGGGAGACCAGCACGCCTTCCCCCGAAACCACCTGTTCGCGGCCGCCCGACGGCGTCCGGCGGAACACGGCGACCTCCAGGGTGAGTTCGCGCCGGGCGCGCTCCGGCGCCTGCGCATCGACCCGCTCGACCTTTCTGACCTCGACTCTGCGGTTGACCGCATGTTCGAGCTCCGTGGAGGCGTGGCGTTTGATCAACATGTGTTCGCCGTGGCTGCAGGTCACTAACCGTTCCGCGAGGCGGGGCCATCCCGCGACGAGAAAAGTTCGCACGCTTTCGGCGCGCTGCAATCCGAGTTCATAGTTGTATTCGTCACTGCCGCGCGCATCCGTGTGCCCGCTGATCTCAAAACAGGCATCCGCATTCCCGGGGCTGGCGACAAGCATCTCAAGCGCCTTGCCAAGTTCCGTCAACTGTGCTTTCGCGCCGGGCACCAACACCGCGGAGTTGTAGCCAAACCCCACGCGCGCCTCGTTGAACGGCACCACCGGAGCGTTCACAACGCCGCCGATGCCCCGTGCGACTGGCGCTTCCAGCCGGGCGGCGATGTCTTTCGCCCCGAGCACGGCTCCTTCCGCCGCGGCCTCGGCGCGCAGCGCCTCCATGCGGCGCTGGGTGCATGCCGCTTCTTCGGGTGAAGGGTGATGTTTGAGGCCCTCTTCATAGCAGCGGACGGCATCCTCGTTGCGCCCGCAGCGGGCGTGTACGTCGCCCATTCCGAAATAGGCAATCGCCAAATCCGGGCGCAACGCGACGGTCTTCTCATAGCATTGCAGAGCCGCCTCGAAATCGCCCAGGCTCTCATAGACATCGCCGAGGTTATTCCACGCTTCGGCGAAGTCCGGTTCAAGCTCCAGCGCCTTGCAATAGAAATACGCTTTCTGCTGCAAAACATCAGGTGTTATGGTTTCGTTTTCGCGATTCAATTGCAGCGCCTGCTCGAAGAATGCCACCGCCTCGCTCGGGTGCGCGGCGCCCGCGGTCAGAGCCGGCCTGGCGGCGATGGTTTCCGCGCGCGCCGCGCGGCACCATAACCCCGGGAACACAAGCACCAGCGTCACAGCCATACAGAACCGCGCGTTGGAATTCTCAAATGCCTTTATCACAAATTGGTCCTCCCAGGGCAATACCCCGTAAACTGCATTGGCCTGGTCCCGCCAGCTCCGAGACCTGTAATGCTCACCCGCACGTTACTCCGCCACATGCCGAAAACCGCCTGACGCGACGACCCGGCCGTGTTGACCGAGTTCCTCTTCGACCGTTGCGCGCGCATCCTGCACCGGCGCAACACTTGATACCCCTTTGCGTAACGCAAGGACACGCGCGTTAATGCGCTCGATACTGGCATCCAAGCCGGTCATGGGCGCTTCGGACACAATCACGTACACCGTTTCCGTTCCCTGGCGCTCGTCGAGAACAAAACCATCCTTTGCGTCGGGGAAGACGTGCCTGACCCCGCCCTCGAGGCGCTGACCCAGCGGCAACGTCCATGTTCCCGCCCACAATCGGTTGAGCTCGCCCTGGCTGTCCAGCAACAACAGTTGCACGAAGGCGTCCCGGTTCAACTGGAGGGCCACTTGAAACTTCTCGCCAGAGGACAAAGCGCTTTCCGAGGTCAGCACCGTATGCTCGCCAGGTACCGCCGTCGAGGGCGCCCAAAGTTCCACCGATGCCTCCAGCGGGGAGGCATCCGAGGGCGGCGGCGCGGGCTGCTCCGTGATGGGCGGGGCGGGTCCGCTCGAAACGGCTTGCGGCGCCTGCCCGGCTGCTGGCGGAGCCGGAGACCGTGGAACAGCGGATGCGCGCGTTTCCTGGGCGCGCTGCGCATAACTCCAATACGCCAAGCCGCCGCCAGCGAGGACCAGTACGAGCAGCAGTGCCGCAATGACGCGTCTCCCCGGCCTGCATTCACGAAAACGGAACAAACGGCCATCGTCCGACTGCATGTAGAGCACCGGGATAAAGTACTCGCTCTGCGCGTCCGGGTTCGTGGCAGTCCGCCAGATTTCGCGACGGCCCTGCCGCATCGCGTCGTCCAATTGCCCGCATTGCGCCAGTGAAGTGTAGAACCCCCGGGCAAACGCCTTCGCGCCGTCGTCGGAGATGCGCAATTGCATGCCCACCACGGCGGGAAAATGACAGGCAAAGGCGCCAATGGCGGCCGTGCGGCAGCCGTTCAAAAAGACCAGCCGCACCTTCTTGCCCAGCAGGCATTGCGCCACGTCCGCCGTAGAACGCCATTCCATGCCGCCGTGAGGGCCGCAGAGCAGCAGTTCCGCCACGCCATGGGCATTAACATCGCCGTGACCGATGAAATGAATCACGTGGTGCCGCGCGGCTTCCTCATCCAGGCGCGCAAACGTGGCGTCCGGGCCGCGCAGGACGGTAATGCGCACCCGCGCCCCGAGCGGCTTCAGGGCTTCGCTCAACGCGGCTATTTCACCATCGATATCCAGCGCCCATTCCGGCGGCAGGTTCGCGGGCTCCGGCGCGAATACAGCTACCCGCACCGGCAGACGGTCCACGCGGAGTTCCGGGCTTGCCAGGCCGGGCGCGGAATCGACACGCCGCACCACCGAAACGGGTTCGCTAAGCACGAAGGGCCCCGATACGCCGCTGACCACGCCCGGCTGCCCGCAATGAATCATTTCAAGAGGGATGCGGCACAGCTCTTGAGCGGCGTGACTCTTGAATTCAAAGACAACGCGGACAGCCGGCAAGGAGGCCGTGCCGCCGAACGCGTGGTTCCAATGGATGCGCGCACTCGACGTGAGTTCTTCGGGGGTCAGAAACAAGCGATCGAAGATATCCGCGCCCGTTTGCTGCAGATATTCCCGCAACCGGGCGCCACCGGACGAATAAGACGGACCGTCCTCCGGCATAAGGTCGCGCGTCGCGGAGCGCGTGCGGTCCTCCCATACCTGAGCGTTCTCGATCCAGCGCGCGATGCTCGCGGCGTCTGCGCGTCCCCACGCTTTGCCCGCGCCGGCAAAGTCCCAGAGCGCCGTCAGCCCCCCGGTGGTCCTATCGAACGTTAAGTCCGCCAATACGTCGCGATAACCCATGCGTCTCGCCACCTTACCCGGTTCGTAAACACGTTATCTACAGGTCCACCACCAATGATAATGTCGCCGCGCCCGCCCATCCCCTTTCAAGATAGCAGTTCTACTGTCAGCACGTCACGCTGGCTGCCCCCGGTTACGCCCAAGAACAAGGCAACCCGATTCGTGTCTGCCCCGGCGCCCGCATTCGCGTCCGAAACATGACGGCCCGGAGGCCCGCGGCTGCACCCCCGTCGTCCAGCGAAACGGTCTGCCATTACCTCAGCGGCTTGAGAACCACAGAATATAGTAAAGACTCTTATACGAGTCGCGAAGCCGCCTGTTGGCCACGTGGTTTCACGCACTGTTGCGGCACTTCAAGAACCTCTGGCAACTTGTCTGGCCCAGGCGCGCACAGGCCGGACCGGACGGGCCCTAACGCAGTGGTCCGCGCGACCTCAATACTTCCGGATTCAGGCAGTTGGGCGGGGTGTCACCGCGCAGGCAGGCGATAATATTGGCCGCGGCGATTTCGGCCATGCGCGCGCGTGTTTCGGCGGTTGCGCTGCCAAGGTGAGGGAGCAGCACGGCGTTTTCGCAGGCCAGCAGCTCGGCGCGCACCCCCGGCTCGTGTTCAAAAACGTCCAGTCCAGCGGCAAAGATCTCACCCTGCCGCAGCGCGGCGGCGAGAGCCGCTTCGTCCACAATCGGGCCACGAGCGGTATTGACGAGCACGGCGGTCCTCTTCATTGCGCGGAACTCCGCCGCCCCGAACGCGTGCCGCGTCTCCGGCGTCAGCGGACAATGCACCGAGATGAAGTCCGATTCCCGCAAGAGTGTTGCCTTATCCACATGGGCCGCGTTCAGTTGGGCCGCGATGCCGGCCGGGAGCATGGCGACATCGTGATAGAGTACGCGCATGTCGAAGGAGCGCGCGCGCCGCGCTACGGCCTGGCCGATGCGGCCCATACCGTATATGCCCAGCGTCTTGCCGTGTACGTCCACGCCGAGCAACAGCATAGGCGCCCAGCTCTCCCAGCGCCCCGCCCGCAAGTAGCGCTCTCCTTCGCCGGCCCGTCGCGCAGCGGCCATGAGCAGCGTCCAGGCAAGGTCAGCCGTCGTTTCCGTCAACACCCCTGGCGTGTTCGTCACGACGACGCCGCGCGCGGTCGCCGCGGGCACGTCCACATTGTCATAACCCACGGCATAGTTGGCCACTATCCGCAACTGAGGCCCCGCCGCCTCCAGTACCTCCGCATCCACGCGGTCCGTGAGGATAGGAAGCAATGCTTCTACGCCGCGCACCGCGGCAAGCAGTTCCTCGCGCGGGATTACCCGGTCCTGGGGAAACACGCCGACTTCATTCGTTCCGAACGCCCCAGTCAACAGGTCGAGGGCGCTTTGCGGCAAGCGGCGGCAGACAAAAACGCGCATGAGAATCGTGTCCCTTCGCGATTGGTCACCAAGGTTGAGAAGATACCAATTCCCCTGCCTATGGGACAACGGAACGGCATCCAAGATGAGCCAGGGAAGGACGCTTGGACCGACCTGGCCGCGGCACCACTCAGAAAGCGTCCGCCAGAAGGGCCCGATTATGTACACGGGCATTGCGACCCCCCAGGAAGGAGCGCGAACCATCGGCATTTGGTTGAGCGCCCACAGGTACTCTCGCTGCCGGATGCGGCCATGGTCCTCATCGATGACTGGCGTGGTTCGCGCCCGATTCCCGCGCCTCTGCCAGGGCGGGCGCGCTGCGGCCGATGCGCGAGTCAGCCCCCCGCCGGCAGGTGCTCCGCCAACTCGCTTGCCAGGTGCAATGGTGACGTGGTCTTCTGCCCATGCGGCGCAGTCGTGCAGGGCTTCCGCAACACCGTAATCTTCTCTGGAAATCCTACCGTCTGGTCGGTTTCTATGGTGTCCCATACGTGCCGGTAGGAGAAGGGGGACCGTAAGGAAGCGGGCTTCTGTGCCGTGTGACGGTGTCTATCGAAGGCGTTCATCCTGCCCAAAAACGCCTGTTTTCCGGGGAGTGACAGCGTCCTCATGACGTGCATACCGTTCGCGAGGAAGTGTTTCAGAACGCGCATCCATGAGTTTGGCATGACGTTTGCTCTCTCGTTCCGTGCCTGCAGGACATAACGTCAAGCACCTCAACAAGGCAACTCAGCAAGGGAGAAACGCCATGTTCAGTTTCGCCGAGTTTCTTGCCAGTTTAATTACCTTTGTCATTGAGTATTTAACGGCATGGGTGCTATCTGCCCTCTTTCCGGAGGAAGAGGGAGAGGAATGAGAACCTTTCAACCGGGCGGTCCCACCCGCTCCCGCGCAACGAGGGCTCCATCGAACACAGACCACAACCATAGGAGGTGAGCACGCATCATGTTTGAATTTCAGGATTTCCTCGCGCAACTGACGGCTTGGTTTCTCGGCGAGGCCGCCGCATTTCTTATCGGTTTCGTTGAGACCTTATTCGCCGGGCCCGCGTCTCTCGTATAGCTGTTGTATCCCCGCCGCCCACGGTCCCGAGCCCCGCTTCCGGTGCCCGGGACCTTCGTCCTGCTCTTCCCGTTTCTCCTTTGCGAAACCAAGTGCCGTGGCCGGTCCAATCGCATGGGCGCCTCGGGAAGACTGGGACGCGCCATACGGGCGTGTTATGCTGGCCAGCGTTACGATGAGGTCCGTACACCCTCAGAGGAGCAAGGTCGGCCATGAGCAAATCACAACGCAAGAACGATAATCGGAGAGTCGCGGCCCATGCGGCATGGCTGGTCGCGGCTCTCGCAGCGGGCTCAATGCTTGCCTTCGCGAAAACGGCCGCCGCGGCCCCGCCGGATTTCGAGGCGCGCATACGTTCGGGCGAATTGCGGGAGGCTAATGCGGAGTGGTGGGGTTTCCAGCCTGAGGACGCGACGGCGTGTCTTCAGGCCGCGATCGATTCGGGCGCCGCGCGCGTCGTCGTGCCATACATGGGCGCGGACTGGGTCGTAACCCCGATCCGGTTGCGCGGCAACCTGGAACTCACATTCGAGCCGGGCGTGGTCGTGCAGGCGAAACAGGGCGAATTCAAGGGCAAAGGGGATTCGCTGTTCTCCGCGGCGGATGAATCGCGCGTCAAAATCACGGGCTACGGCGCTACGCTGCGCATGCGGAAACAAGATTACCAGAACCCCCCCTACGAACCGGCGGAATGGCGCATGACGCTGAGCCTTACCGGTTGTACCGGCGTGCAGGTCGAAGGGCTGCGCCTCGAAAGCAGCGGCGGCGACGGCATCTACATCGGAGCGTCCGCCGCACAGCCGTACTGCCGCGACGTCGTGATACGCAACGTCCTCTGCCTCGACCACCACCGGCAAGGCATCAGCGTCATCACCGCCGAGAACCTCCTCATCGAGAACTGCCTCCTCAGCGGCACGCGCGGCACCGCGCCGCAGGCGGGCATCGACCTCGAACCCAACGGGGCGGACGAGCGGCTGGTCAATTGCGTGATCCGCAATTGCGTCATGGAAGACAACGCGGGCGCGGGCATGCTGGTTTATCTCAAGCCGCTGACTGCGGAAAGCCTGCCCGTTTCCATACGTTTCGAGAACTGCTGCGTGAAGAGCGGCGCGGATCAGGGCATGGCCGTCGGCGCCGTGCGCGACGGATTGCAGGGGAGCATCGAGTTCGTCAACTGCACCGTCGAAAACACGGCCCGCGGCGGCGCGTTCGTATATGACAAATCGGCGGACGGGGCCGTTGTCCGGTTCCTTGGCTGCAAATGGGGCCACGCCGCCACCGCGCCCGCAACTTCGGGCCCACGCGCCCCGCTGCTCATTTCGCTGCTGCGCGCGTCCATCACGGACCACATCGGCGGCATCGAATTCCAGGATTGCGTCCTCTACGACGGCCAGGACCGTCCCGGGCTGGTAGCCGAATGCGACGCGGAGCGCGGCCGCATCACGAACGTGTGCGGGAACTTGCTGATCCAGAATCCCTTTGGCGCGCGCGTGCTCCTGGAGCCCGCGGAAGGCGCGGCCTGCACACTCACCGTCTCCCCTGCTTCCCCGTAACGTCCGCGCCGCCGTGGCAGGGGCATCTTGCCCATGCACTCCACGGTCCCCGCTTTCGCGGGGAGGACGCCCGCGCCACGCAGTCAGGAAGGGCGGCCCGAAGGCCGCCCTTCGGATAGCGTCGTAGGCCGTACTCAGTTCATGCCGGTGAAAGTCAGGATTCCGACAAGTCCGAGGATTTCCGCGACGGACCGGGTAACAGGCTGCACGCCGCCCGGTGGCTGCACGAATCGTAAGAAGTCCACATGGCCGTCCAGGTAGAGTACGTTCGCCCCGCCGGGAATGTGGTTGAAATCAGAGGCCCGCGTGGCGATCTGGTCGAACATGATAAACACCGTGCTCTGAGCCTGCGCCGTGGCGGCGGGGTTGTTGATATCCGTGATCAGGAAACGCTCGATGCCTTCCCGCAGACGGTAGATCGTGTTGCCGCCGCCATTGCCGACGCCGGTTACCGCATCCCCGCTAACATCGGCATCGACCCCCTTCTGGATAAGGGTGTTGTCGTTGGCCATCAGCCCGCTGACAACGTCGCTATTCGTTATCATCGCCTGCAGTCCGCCGACAAGTTGCGCCGGGCCGGACACCGGGGTGCCTGAGGGCGGCAGCAGGCTGGGGTCAACGCCCGGAAGCATCAACGCCAGCGCAAGCAAGCCGGAAGCGTCGACCGTGCCAAACTCGTCGCCGATCCGGTCGAATACCCAGCCCAGATAGACATAGCTTGCATCGACCGCTTGCGCGCATTCGTCAGTGTCATTGCCCGCCCAGCCGAAGCAGAAGTCGCCGGTATCCGGGTCCTTTGCCTTCTCGACGCTCGTGCCCAGGCTGGAATCCGAGGGACAGAAGGCAATCATGGGATCATTCAGATACTCGGGATAGAGGGTGAACAGATTCGGCCCCAAATCGACCCAGATCGCGCGGCTTCCGTCCTTTTTCGGGAAGGAACCAAACTGCATGGGCGGGAACCGTTCGCCCGGGTCCTCGCCGGAATACATCTTGTATACCAGTCCCCACTCTTTCAGGTTGTTCTGGCAGCTGGCACGGCGCGCCGATTCGCGCGCCCGCGCCAACGCCGGTAGCAGAATCGCGGCCAGAATCCCGATGATCGCGATCACGACCAGCAGTTCGATTAGCGTGAAACCTTTCTTGCGCGAAGGTACCATAATTAGAACTCCTTTTCTTGTGATGAAGACGCTCAAAAACACAGAAAGACCCACCTCCTCGAAAAGCTAGAATAACCCGAATTGCTGGCGTTGTCAATACCCGAAACATACCCCCGAAACATACCCCCAAGACACACCCCGAAGCGGGGCGTTTGCGCCGGGCGTGCGGCCGTCCGGTAACGACAGACACCGGTCGGGGACGCAGGGGCGACTTGCATTCCTGGAGCGCTCGAAGCACAATATTGCAGTCGTACTTTTGCCGTTGCCGCAGCTTGGGAAGAGGCGCATGTCCGCACGAAATTACGACAAGAATCAGAATACCTTTGAGATTCTCTATCGCATCCAGTGCGATGATGACTCCACCTACGAGTTTCCCGTAGTGCTGAACACCCGCACTCTGGAACGCATCCACGACGTTCCTGAAACGCCTCCCGATTGGGCGCGGATTGGCCTATGGGAACCCGGAGTATGCGAACTCGACCCGAACCGGCACCAATACTGTCCGTTGGCGCTTGCCGTGTCCGGCATGGTCGAGCAATTCCGGGAACTGCTTTCTTACACGGAAGTCACGGCGACCGTCGAGACCCCCCAGCGCATTATGGTCAAGCGCACCACGGTCCAACGCGCGCTGAGTTCGCTGATCGGGCTGCTCATGGCCACCAGCGGTTGCCCGAGCATGGCCTTCTTGAAACCGCTTGCCCGGTTTCACATGCCCTTTGCCACGCGCGAGGAAACCATCTTCCGCGTGGTGGGCGCCTACCTCTTCGGCCAATACCTGCTTCACCACCGCGGACTCCCCCACGACATGAATCTGGACAAGCTGCGGGAATCGTATGCGCGCGTCCACGCCATCAATATCAGTCTGGCGCGACAGCTTGGCGACGTGCCCGGCGGCGACGCGAATGTAAACGCGGTTGTTCTGCTCGACCTGTTCGCGCAGGAATTCCCGCCGGCCATCGACGAGCACATGGCGGAAATGGCGTATCTGTTCGCGGACTATGTGGACGAAGCCGAATCGCCCCTCACCCCATAGGCAAACCGTACGGACGCCCCGCTACTTCCCTTGAAACTCGGGCGGGCGCTTCTCGAAGAAGGCTGCCATGCCCTCTCCCACGTCCTCGCTGACGATTAGCTGGCTCTGTGCCCAGCGCTCCAGCGCCATCTGCGTGTACCGGTCGAGACCATCCCCTTCGTCAATAATCTTTTTGGCCATACCGACCGCAAGGGGAGCATTCCGCGCAATGCCCCGCGCCAGTTCGGCCGCGGCGGCGGCCAGATGGTCCGCCGGCGCGACACGATTCACAAGCCCCCACAGCAGCGCTTCCTCCGCACCGATTTCGCGGGCCGTCATGAGCATATCCTTGGCACGGCTCGGGCCGATGATGCGGCTCAGCCGCGTCGTGCCGCCCACATCGGCCACGAGGCCCAGCCGCGTTTCCGGAATGCTGATGCGCACATCCTCCGCCGCCACGCGCAGGTCAAAAGACAGCGCAAGCTCAAGCCCAAGGCCGATCACCTTCCCGTTCAGCGCGCCAACCACCGCGACCTCCGCAGCTTCGATGCGGTTCAGGTGATGCTGCATTGTGGCGGCGAGGCGTCGCAGCCAGCGCCCGGGATGCTGGTCCGCGCATTGCGCGCGCGCCAAGGCAAGCGCCGGCACATCCACCCCCGCTGAAAACACCGGGCCCTCGGCATCGACGATCACCGCGCGCACGCCCGGCTGTGCTTCCGCCGCACACACCGCGTCCGCGATTTGCTTGAGCATGTCGAGGTGAAGGGCATTGCGCTTGCCCGGCCGGCTCAACGTGACAAAATGAAGCGGGTCTTCCGTCCGTGTCTTGACATACTGCTCGGCGGCCATGGCGTCTCTCCCCGCGGGACCATCCCCGCGTCAGGATCGTGCCGCACGCATGAGGCCGGAGTCCAGCGCGAGCGGCTCCCCTTCCGGCACGCACTTATATTGCTCAAAGTCCGTGTAACCGACCTGGCGCAGGAAATCCTCGTCAATCAGCGCCCGCCCATTCGACGCTTCCGGGTGCTGTACGACCTCCCAGACCGCATCCGCCAGGATATCCGCCTTGCGCCAAACCGCCGGGTCACCGAGCCCGAAGTTGATTGTTGCGTAGGATTCGATGATCGTCTTGGGCCAGAGCGCCGTCGCGCGGATATGGTAGTCTTGCATCTCCCGCGCCAGCCCCAAGGCAATAATCGTCATGCCAAACTTGCTGATCATGTAGGCGATATGGCCGGGCACGATGCTGAGGTCTACGGGCGGCGACATCATGATCACGTGGCCGCTCTTCTGCGCCTTCATCGTTTCCAGGAACGCCTCCGTGACGGCATACGCCCCGCGCGCGTTGACTTCCATCACGAGATCGAAGCGGTTCATGGGCGTTTCGTCCATCGGCCGCCACCAGAGGGCCCCGGCATTGTTGATAACCACGTCTACGCGCCCGAAGCGGTCCAGCGTGGCCCGCGCGGCCGCCTGCACACTGGCCAGGTCCCGCACGTTACACGGCACGGGCAGTACGCCGGTTCCGTATTGAGCGATTTCCTCCGCGGCGGTGAAAATCGTCCCATCCAGCTTTGGATGCGGCTCGACTGTCTTGGCAGCGATGACGATGTCGTAGCCCTCGCGCGCCAGTTTGACGGCGCAGGCCTTGCCGATGCCCCGCGAAGCCCCCGTGATAAATGCCACTTTGCGCATATGCGTGATTTCCAGCATGGGTTGCGCGTCCGCCGACATTCAACGTAACGCCGGACAAACGCATAGGAGGAACGCCCGGAGAGACGGTCTGGATTCCCGGGCGATACGCGCCGTGAAGGAGAACCAGTCAGGGTGCCGCCGAGCCCTCTTGGTCTTACGGCAGGCGCGCAGCACAAGCGAGGAACTTGAGTCTCGGCCGCTCCGTAACGGAGGGGTTTTCAACGCGCCCATGCATTCACTGTAAATTACAGCGCCCCGGCCGTCGACCGGACCGGGGCGCCTGAGTCGCTTGGTGGAATTAGTGTTTCTTCGCGGCTTCCGCGGCAAGCACCTTGAGTTCGCGCTTGAGGATTTTGCCCGTCGGGCCTTTCGGCAATTCCGGCAGCACCTCGACTTCCTTCGGCCACTTGTACTTGGCCATCTTCTCCTTGATGTATTGCACGACCTCGTCCGGCGTCAAGGTCTGGCCCTCTCTGGCGGAGACGTAGATCTTCACTTCTTCGCCGCGCAATTCGTCCGGGATACCGACGACGGCCGCTTCGAGCACTTTCGGGTGCGCATAGAGGACTTCCTCAATCTCGCGCGGGTAGATATTCATCCCGCCGCGAATGATAAGGTCCTTCTTGCGGTCCACGATATAAAAATAGCCATCCTTGTCGAAGCGGCCCATATCGCCCGTATGAAACCACCCGTTCACGACGGCTTCCCGCGTGGCTTCCGGCCGGTTAAAGTAGCTCTTCATGACATTGTGTCCGCGAACAACGATCTCACCCACTTCGTCCGTCTCGCAGAAAGAGCCGTCATCGCGCATACACCGCATGTCCACGCCCCAGATGGGCTTGCCGATGGAGCCGACGCGCACTTCCTCGCCTTCCAGCGTGAAAGAGACCACCGGACTCGTCTCGGAGAGACCGTAGCCTTCGAGGATCGTGATGCCGTAGCGTTCGCGGAACCGGCGATGCACCTCTTCCGGAAGAGCGGCGCCGCCCGACACGGCCATCTTGACCGAGGAGAAGTCGTAGTCTTGCCAGTTCTGCTGGTTCAAGATGAAGAAGTACATGGTCGGCACCATGGCGACCAGTTTGATATGGTCGCGCTGGATGACCTGCATCGCCTTTTCCGTTTCGAAACGCGGCAACATGGAGACGGTGGCCCCGGAAAGAAAACTCGCGTTCATGATGCAGGTCTGGCCGAACGAGTGAAAGAGCGGCAACACCGCGAGCGCGACATCGCCCGGCGTCACTTTCACGATCTCCTTCGACGCGTAATACGCATTGAAAAAGAGATTGAAGTGCGTGAGTTCGGCCCCCTTTGGCGCCCCCGTGGTCCCCGAGGTGTACAGCAACACCGCCGTGTCGTCGGGCATCGTTTGATGCACCTCGAATTCCGTATCCGCGGAGATCATCAGGTGCATGAAATTCTCGCCGACCGCGGGCGCTTCCATGTCTTCCATCGAGCTGACGATAACGAGGTCGCGGCAGGAGTCCACGGCCGTGAACGCCTTCGTCGCTTCTTCCTGAAACAGTTTGAAAGCAAAGAACACCTTCGCCTGAGAATCGCGCAAGTAGTGTTCGATCTCGTGATGCTGGTAGAGCACGTTCACGGGCACGACCACCGCCCCCGCCTGCAGGATGCCATAATAGATGATAGGAAAGTGGGGCGTGTTTGCAATCATCATGGCGACTTTGTCGCCGGGGCCGACTCCTTTCGCGCGCAAGACGTTAGCCACGCGCTTGACCGCGGAGACGACTTCCGCGTAGGTCATCTTGCGGTCGTCGAGGATCACCGCATTCGTGTCGGGGTATTTCCTCGCGGTCACGTCCAGGAACGAAGCAAGATTAAGCATGGGATGTCCTCTCCGTTACGGCCTGCCGGCTGTACAATCATTCCTTCCACTTTCGCACACTGCGCGAACCAGCAGCGCCCGGGGGGCGCCGCGCTCACATCCGCCCCCTTCGCGGTCAGTAGAGTACGTAAAGCCTCGCAAGAATTCCAGTCACGGCCTGGCCGCCGCTCCCGCGGGCGGCGCGCACGCCGCCCATGCCGCCACTGCGGCCGAAAACCGAGATTACGCACTCTTGAATTGCTCGATCAGCGCGCTCACCACCTGCTTGGCGTCGCCGAAGACCATGCGCGTATTTTCCTTATAGAAGAGCGGGTTTTCGACCCCCGCGAATCCGGAACGCATGGACCGCTTGATGACAAAACAGCTCTTCGCGAAGTCAACATTAATTATGGGCATGCCGTAGATGGGACTCTTTTCGTCTTCCCGGGCGGCGGGATTCACGACGTCATTCGCGCCAATCACTATCGCGACATCCACCATCTCGATGTTCGGGTTCACATCGTCCATTTCGACCAGCTGGTCATAGGGGACATTGGCCTCCGCCAGCAGCACGTTCATATGGCCGGGCATGCGTCCCGCAACCGGATGAACGGCATACCGCACCTCCGCACCGTTCTTCTGGAGCATGTCTCCGAGTTCGCGCACGACGTGCTGCGCCTGCGCCACCGCCATGCCGTAGCCGGGCACGAAAATCACGTTATTCGCCGATTCCAGCACGAAATAGGCGTCTTCGGGCGTCAAAGCCTTGACTTCGCCCTGCACCGCGCTGCCGACACTGCCCTCGGCCGAGCCGAACCCGCTGAACAGCACGTTCCAAATCGACCGGTTCATCGCCTTGCACATGATGTTCGTGAGAATAATACCGCTCGCGCCCACCAGCGACCCGGCCACGATGAGCACGGTGTTATTCAACACAAACCCGGACGCGCAGCCCGCCATGCCCGAGTAACTGTTCAGCAGGCAGATGACGACGGGCATGTCCGCCCCGCCGATGGGAATGGTCGCCAGAATGCCCAGCACGTTCGCCAGGACCATGATGCAGATGATCAGCGGATATACCCACGGTTCGTTGGGATAGACCATGTACGCCGCGCCCATGGAAAACAGGCCCAGGAGCACCAGCGCGTTCACAATTTGCTGGCTCTTGAACAGAATGGGCTTCGAGTTCATCCTCTCTTCGAGCTTGGCGTAGGCAACCATGCTGCCCGCGAACGTCACGCCCCCGATAAGCATCGCCAGGCAGGTGGCAAGCAGCAGGACGAACTCGTCGAGCGTCATGGCGCCATAGCCCTTGCCCATGAACCGCACGTGGTAATCCGACCAGCCCACGAGCATGCTGCACAGGCCGCCCGTGCCGTTGAAGAACGCCACAAAACCAGGCATCGAGGTCATGGGCACGCGCAGTGCGGCCAAGGCGCCGATCGCCGTGCCAATCGCGCCGCCAATGATGACCCACTCAAAAGAGATAATGTCCTTGTTCAACAAGGTAACGGCTATGGCGAGCAACATGCCGCACGCCGAGACCATATTCCCGCGCACGGCGGTCGTCGGCTTCGCCAGCATCTTCAGCCCGTAAATAAACGTCACGGCCGAGACCATGTACGCGATTTCAATCAGCGCCTTCGTGATGTCCATTACTTCTTCCCTCCCTTGCCCTGGAACATCCGCAGCATCCGGTCCGTCACCAGGTATCCCCCGGCGACGTTGATCATCGCGCAGACCATGGCGAGCATCCCCACCACGATGAGCAACCAGCTGTTCGCGCCCTGACCCGCCGCGATACAGGCCCCCACGATGGTGATGCCCGAAATCGCGTTCGACCCCGACATCAGCGGCGTATGCAGTTGCGACGGCACCTTCGTCAGCAATTCCACTCCGAGAAACACCGCAATGAGAAACGTGAAGAGCAGGAGCAGCATCGGGTTCAGCCGCCGCCCTTCCGACGGCACGTCAACGCCGGGCGGCGCCGCTTCCGAGTCCGCGCCTTGTACGGCCGCTTCCTGCGGGGGCGTCGTCTCGGCAGCGGCAAAATGCGCGGCGCCCAGCAGGGCCAACACGGCCAGCAGGCACATGGATGCCAGCATCCACATGCCCAGGATGCGGTCGGCGCGCCGCGATTCCGGAGTAGCGTTTTGGTCTCGCATAATCAGTTCCTCGCCTTCTTGAGCATCTCATTGCGCAATTCGCCTTCGTGTACTACCAGGCAACCACGCATGATTTCATCTTCCAGTTTGAGCTTGAACGACTTGCTCTCCTTGTCCCAGAAATGTTCCACGAGGCTGGCTACGTTCGCCGCGTACATCTGGCTCGCATGCACCGGCACGCGCCCGGGCAGATTGTAGAATCCGATGACGCGCACGCCGCCGACTTCCGTCTCTTCGCCTGGCTTTACGCAAGCAACATTGCCGCCCGTATCCACCGCGCAGTCCACCACCACACTGCCCGGCCGCATAGCGCGGACCATGGCCTCGGTCACAATTACGGGCGCCTTCTTGCCGAACACCTGCGCCGTCGTGATCACCACATCGGATTGTGCGATGACCTTGGCCATCCCCTCCTTCTGCATCTCTTTTTGTCCTTCCGTCAACTCAAGGGCGTACCCGTCCTTCGTCTGGCCCGTTTCGCCCAAATCGATCTTCACGAATTTCGCGCCGAGCGACAGCACCTGCTCCTCGACAACGGGACGCGTGTCGAACGCTTCCACACGCGCGCCGAGGCGCTTCGCCGTCGCAATGGCTTGCAGCCCCGCGACGCCGCAGCCGATGATGAACACGCGCGCCGGCTTCAACGTCCCCGCAGGCGTCATCATCATTGGCATGACGATGGGCATCCGAGACGCCGCCAGCACCACCGCCACGTACCCGGCCAGATTCGCCTGCGAACTCAGCGCGTCCATCTTCTGCGCCAGCGTTGTGCGCGGGATCATCTCCATGGCGATTGCCGATACGCCGCGGTTCATGAATTCATCCAGCAAGTGCTGCTTGTTGAAGGGGTCCAGATAACTCACGTGAATCGCGCCCGGTTTGAGTTGCCTGACCTCGTCCGGTTCCGGTTCGTTCAAGCGCAGCACCAGGTCCGCTGCGCCGAGCATTTCCGCCCGAGCGCCGGACACCTTCGCGCCCCCCCCTTCAAAGGCAGCGTCCGTGTAACCACAGGCCAGGCCCATGCCCGCTTCGACCACGATATCCGCCCCCTTGGATACCAGCTTCTTCACTGTCTCGGGCGTCATCGGAACGCGCAGTTCGCCTTTACGCGTCTCTTTGGGTACAAATACTTGCATAACCTACCGCTTCCCACTGGTTTTGCCGGCTTTCTTCTCAAGCCGCCGCAGAGCCTAGAGTGTACCTATCCGCGCAATGAGGTGTCAACGAAACGGAAGGCGGAAGAAGTGGTCAGGAACCTCTATATCCTGAAGCACCGCTCATTATCATAGAGGAATCGGTGAAACGGACGGAACGCGTCCGTTTTTCCGGGTTCCCTAAGCGTCTGTGTGCGAGCGGCGTTTTCTCCCGCCGCCTGTCCGGCCATCCGGCAGACTTGGCAGCGATGTTTCCGGTCATTACGCGCCGCCTACAACATATAGCAGCCCCAAAAACAGCGCCGAAACGCAATATATTGGGCCTAATCCCTCAAATTCCGGATTGACTTCCAATAGCTTGTATGGACCTCAAGAATCAAGGCAAAAAAAAGTGCTTGACAACTACTATATGTTGTGGTAAGCTGACCCCGGTGTTTGAGACCGGGGCCTGAGAAAACCCCATGGTTCAACAGCCCTGAGTGACTGAAGCCAATACCGCAGCCCAAGGGTTTCAGTCCATCAAAACCGTGACCCTCTTGCGCCCAAAAATTACGGGACCGGTTTTCAGACACTCCCCGCAATCGGGCGGCGGAGCCCCCACTCCGCCGCCCCTCTCCTTAGAGCCCGGGCGTTTCGTACACAACCCATCACAAGACGCAACTTTCGTCCCGTTCGCCCGTGCAGGCCTCGTGCCGAAACACGTCTCCGCGGATTCGCCCGCCCCGTCGGCCTTGTGTCGCGTACAGACAGTCACCAGGTTCCTTCCAGCTTCGCATACGTGCTATAATCGATTTCAATCCTGAGGCGACTATGAATCAGATTCAGGCAGAACATAAAGCCGGTAAACGAGTTAGCACGACGCACCGCGTATTCCCGGAATGGCTGCGCCGTTCCTGGCCCGCAGGCCGCGCGTTCGAGGAAGTGAAGGGCGTGTTGGCTGATACGGCGCTCCACACCGTATGTCAGAGCGCCCACTGCCCCAACCACGCGGAATGCTGGGGACGCCGCACCGCCACCATCATGGTGTTGGGCAACATCTGTACCCGGCATTGTGCCTATTGCGCGGTCATCAGTGGCCGTCCCGCCCCGCCCGACCCGATGGAACCGGTGCACGTCGCCAAGGCCGTACAACGCCTGGAGTTGCGCCATATGGTCATCACGACGGTCACCCGGGATGACCTGCCTGACCAGGGTTCCGGTCACATAGCCAGAACCATCGAGGCCGTAAAAAAGCGGAATCCCGGCACGACCATCGAGGCGCTGGTCCAGGATTTCAACCAGGATGCCGGCTGTATCCGGCGCGTTCTGGATGCCGGCCCCGAGGTATTCGGCCACAATATCGAGACCGTCGCACGACTGTTCCCCAAGCTGCGGGACAAGCGGTTCAGCTATGCGGGCGCGCTGCGGACCCTGCGCATCGCGGCGGACTTGGCGCCGCACACGCTGGTCAAGTCTGCATTCATGCTGGGTTGCGGGGAGACGGAAACCGAGGTGCGGCAAACGTTACGCGACCTGCGCGAAGCAGGCTGCGT
>JAGMZX010000024.1:18541-49409 GCA_018005585.1 Candidatus Hydrogenedentota bacterium
GCGCTAATCAAGGACCCGAACGTGCACGTCGTCTGCGAACTGATTGGCGGCATCGAACCGGCGCGTTCATTCATCCTGAAAGCGCTCGAAGCAGGCAAACACGTCGTCACCGCGAACAAGATGCTGCTCGCGAAAACGGCGCAGGAACTGACGGACACGGCGGTGCGCCACGGGGCCGAGTTGCGTTTCGAGGCCGCGGTGGCGGGGTGCATCCCAATTATCAAGGCGGTGCGCGAAAGCCTCGCTTCGAACCAGGTACGTCATCTCTACGGCATCCTCAACGGCACATGCAACTACATCCTGACGCGCATGACCTACGAAGACAAGGAATTCGGCGACGTGCTGCGCGAGGCGCAGGCCGCGGGTTTCGCCGAAACGCCGCCCGACCTGGATATCCTGGGGCACGACACGGCGCACAAGTGCCAGATTCTCGCTTCGCTCTGTTACAGTTCGCATGTCGACCTGCAAGAGATCTACGTCGAGGGCATTACGAGCATCAGCCGGCTGGACGTCGCGTACGCGCGCGAAATGGGTTATGTCATCAAGCTGCTCGCGCTGATCTCGCGCGTGGAAGGCGAACTCGATGTCCGCGTGCATCCTACGCTGGTGCCGCAAGACCACCTCCTGGCCTCGGTGAAGCGCGAGTTCAACGGCATCTATATTGACAGCGACATCGCCGATGCGACGCTCTACTATGGGCGCGGAGCGGGCCGGTTTCCCACGGCAAGCGCGGTGATTTCCGATATCGTGGACATCGCCCGGCGCACGGGCGCGCCTCCGCAGCCGCCGTTCCGCTATTCCCATCACTTGCCGGTGCGGGATATCGGCCTGCTCTGCGGCCGCTACTATCTCCGGTTCACTACCCGGGACCATCCCGGCGTGCTGGGGCGGATCTGCACCCTTCTTGGAAAACACGGCGTCAGCATCGCCTCGTGCATCCAGAAAGAAGAGGCGGATGACACGCCCGCGCACATCGTCATGATGACGCATGAAACGGTCGAGTCCAGCGTGACCACGGCGGTTGAAGAGATCGACGGCCAGGCAGACATCATTCTCGAAAAGACGCACTTGATCCGCGTATTGTAAACGCGAAACCACACGCCACAAGGGGACACAGGAGACCAGAGACATGTTACGGCACGGGGTTATCCATCGTTACCGCAAGTTCATGCCAGTCGCGGAACACACGCGCGTCATCACCCTGAACGAGGGCTCGACGCCGATGGTCCCCGCCTACAACCTGAGCGCGCACATCCATCCGCGGCTCGAAATCTGGCTGAAATACGAGGGATTGAACCCCACAGGTTCGTTCAAGGACCGCGGCATGACGGTAGCGGTCACGAAAGCCGTCGAAGAAGGATTTCAGGCCATCTGCTGCGCATCGACGGGCAACACGTCCGCCTCGGCCGCGGCGTTCGCGGCGCGGGCGGGTATCAAGTGCGCGGTGCTCATTCCCGAGGGCAAGATCGCGCTGGGCAAGTTGTCGCAGGCGATGATCCATGGCGCGCGCGTAGTCCAGGTCAAGGGCAATTTCGACGACGCGCTGCGGCTCGTGCGCGAAGTGTCGCGCAAATACCCCATTGCGCTCGTGAACTCGGTGAACCCCTACCGCATCGAGGGTCAAAAGTCAGGCGCCTTCGAAATTGTGGACGACTTCCAGGGCGTCGCGCCGGACTTCCAGGCCATGCCTGTCGGTAACGCGGGCAACATCACCGCGTACTGGAAGGGCTACAAGGAATACAAAGCCGCCGGCCTCGCGGAGAACCTCCCGCGCATGCTCGGGTTCCAGGCCGCGGGCGCCGCGCCGATTGTGCTCGGCCACGTCGTCGAAAGCCCGCAGACCTTCGCTACCGCCATCCGCATCGGCAACCCGGCCAGTTGGAAAAGCGCGGAAGCGGCCCGGGACGAGTCCGGCGGCGTCATCGGCATGGTCACCGACCATCAGATCCGCGAAGCGTATCAACTGCTGGCGCGCAGCGAAGGCGTCTTTTCCGAACCGGCCAGCGCAGCAAGCGTGGCGGGCGTCATCAAGTTGGCCGAAAGCGGCTTCTTCGACAACGTGCAGCCGGTCGCCGGGGACCGCATCCGCCTCGTGTGCATACTGACCGGTCACGGCCTTAAAGACCCCGACAGCGCCATCAAAGTTGCCGAGGAACCGGTCACGATAGAGGCGCGCGAGGATGAGGTCCTCGAGGCCATCGGCATCGCGGAGCCCGCACCGGTGTAAGGCTCTCCGAATGGGCACAGTTGGAACATCCTCGGGAAACAACGGAATGCTTGACCGCATGACAGGTCCCTGATGGGCTCGCTTTTGAGGGCATGTAATACCGCTGACTCACCTGGTATCCAGTGGCGATGATTGCAGGTGCAGACAAATCCATAAGTTCCCGCGGCCCGGGTTTTGCGTTGGGATTTGTCCGTGTGTGTTCTCCAATCTCATACCTTGAAAGCCGCGAACTCCAGCTTTCCCATCGCGGGCTGGTCGAGTGCGGCGAAGCGCCGGACACGGTATTCCTGCTGGAGCATGCGCCTGTCATTACGCTGGGGCGCAATTGGCAACACGAGAACCTGCTTCATACCCCCGACGCGCTACGAGCGCGAGGCATCGATGTCTGCGAAACGGACCGCGGCGGCGATGTGACCTATCATGGGCCGGGGCAGCTGGTGGCGTATCCCATTCTGAACCTGCGGCACTGGCAATGCAGCGTCGGCTGGTATCTGCGCGCGCTCGAAGACGTGTTGATTCGACTTCTCGCGGCCTATGGGCTTCACGGGGAGCGGCTGAAGGGTCTTACCGGCGTCTGGGTGAACGGGGCGAAAGTCGCCGCCATCGGCATTGGCATCCACAATTGGGTGACTTTCCACGGCATTGCGCTGAACGTTGACCCGCACATGGACCATTTTCGGCTTATTATACCCTGCGGCATTGCGGATAAGCCCGTCACCTCGCTCTCCTTGCTTCTGGGAACCACGCCGCCCATTCAGGAAGTCATGGACCGCTTCGAGACGGCATTCCGGGAGGTGTTTACGGCCTGACGCGAATGGGCTTTCCCGTCTCCGCCCGTCTTCAATCACCGGATCTTCGGCCCTTGCCGCTGGAACGGGTCCTTCAAGGTTTCCCGGAGATTGTGGCGGCGTCCGGGGATAGGGACATCGGGAGCCCGCCGCGCAATCGCCCCGCAAGGTCGGGGCATGGCCCGACCCTGCGAAAGACAGGATTCGGTTATTGAGACACCTTCGCGGCAAGCGCGTAAACGCGGGAAACCAGCCAAGCGCACGATAAGGCCACCATACTGAGCCAGATGCCGGATTCACCGGATGATGGTGCGGGGCTCGGTCTCGGCGGGCGCGGGCGAGCCGCCAAGGGCGGCGACCTTCTCGCGGCGGGCTGTGACCGCTTCCGGAGCAGCGCCGCGTTTTTCGGCTTCTCTCAGGTACTGCGCCGCGCGTGCAACATCTTCAAGTTCAATGGCGATATCGCAGAGTCTCAGCCATGCCGCCGGGTCGTCGGGCCGCGCGTTAACAGCCTGATCGAAGTAGTGGTTGCCGCGTTCAGGCTGACGCGCCTTCACGGCCAGTTCGCCAAGCGCGAGCAGGCGTTGCACCTCGTCGCCCAGCGCCGGGTCGCGGGCGAGATACATCTCCGCGCTTTCCCAGAGCCCTGCGGCCATGCAGCGCGCGGCAAGCCGGTTCCACGCCTGCGGCGTGGCCGCGGCTGCGGCGCCGTGCTGCTGGACAAACGCGTCCGCGCCCCGCATGCACGCCCGCAGATACCCCAAGCCCAGCCACGTCTTCTCTTCGTCCGGGCGCTTCTCCACCGCTGCTTCGTACAGGTACGCGGCGCGGGTCCATGTCCCCCGCAATAGCGCGGCCTCGGCGGTTTGAAACAGGCCTTCACCCATGGTTTCGGATTTCGCCAGCAGTTCCTGGCCGCGCGCTTCCGTTTCGCGGGCCTCGCGCGCAACCGCGCTGAAGCGGTCCCGTACCGCCGCAATGACATCATTCGGGGCCGCTTCCGCGGCTTCGCGCAACAGACGCGCGCATGACTCGGCGTCGCCGAGGCCCGCGAGCACGGCGGCATACTGCGCCAGCGCTTCGGGCGGCAGTTGACCGAGGCTCTCGGCACGAGCGAAGTAGTCCGCGGCAAGGCGCAACGATTCGATATCGTGCCCGGCCCGAGCCCACGCCTCATACAGCAGCGCCAGCTGCGCCGAGGTCTCCGGCGCCCAAGGCCGCTCCCGCAGCGACGCGCGGAATTCCTCGCCAAGGCGCGGCGGCCAGCCGGCGCGCATCCGGATTTCGTCAAAGGCGGCAACCAGGACGTCCCGCGCCTCCAACTCGCAGAGCACACCAAGTTGCAGCGCCACGCCTTGGCCGGACGGAGCCCGCCGCAACGCGTCCTTCAGCACCGTCATCGCGGCGTCATTCTTGCCGAGCTGACGCAACGTGGTCCCGAAATGGACCAGATACGGGACGTAGTCCGGCCTGCGTTTGAGCGCCTCCTGCCAGCAGCGCTCCGCGGCGATGAGCGAAGTACGCGCCTGCTCCGGGCCGGACGCGGTCTGCGCAGCCGCGGATGCCAAGGTGCCGAGATATTCCCAGGGCCGAGCGTCCGAGGGCGCGGTCTCCGCGGCAGCAGCCCATAATTGCGGCGGGTCGGCCCAAACCGCAACGCGCTGGTAGCTCACGACGCTCGACACCAGCACCAGTCCCGATATCGCCAGTCCCAGGGCGATGCGGAGGATACGGTGCGTAAAGACGGAAAAGAGGCACGGCGCCAGCAGGGCGAATCCCGCCAGGGCGAAATAGGCGCGGCGCCCTGACAACAGGTCATCCGCGGGAATCAGGCATACCGCGGCGCACGCCGCCGCCAGAGGCCAGAGCAGGGCGATGCCGCCGGCGCCGCGCACCGCCAGCAACGCGATGACTGACGCCACAAGGCACGCCAATACCCCCGCGCCCAACGTGGAGAACAGCGCGCGACCGGCGTCCGGCGCAATAGGACTGAGGGAAACGGGCCAGCAGACATGCAGCAAGAGTTGCTGCATATAGGCCATGAGCCCGCCAAGCAGTTCGCCGGGCGCGCGGAGATAAGCGGCGGCGCCATCGTCGTGAACGGAGGCCAGGCGCACAATCAGCAGGGCGACGAAAGCCGCGAAATAGACGCCATGCACGGCGCTCCACACGCGAAGACGGGGTATGCCGCCGCGCACCCACTCGGCCCACAGCAACACGACGGGCAAGGCGGCCGCGGCGGGCTCGGCCGCGAAGGCAAGCGCGTAACACGCCAGGGACGCCGCAAAAGACGGCATGCGAAGCATGCCCTCGACATCCGTTGCACGGAAAAACAACAACGCGGAAAGCAGCGCAAACCACAGCGCCAGCAGCCCGGGCCGCCCGAAGGCGCAGGCAACGCTCTCCGCCGCAAGCGGATGGACCGCGAAGAGCAGACCCGCGGTCATGGCGACCGGTTCGGAAGTCCCCGGGCCGAGCAAGCGTCGCGCGAACAAGTAAAGCAATACGGCATTCAGCAGGTGCAACACGAGACTCACGGCGCGGAAGCCCCACGGCAGGCCCGGCGTCAACGACCAGTTCACGGCGTAACTGAGCAGGGCAATCGGGCCGGCGGGTTCTTCGCTCAGGGCGTCGAGAAATGTGGTGACACGATGCAGCGCGGTATTCTGTACGATACGCGGAACCTCCGCGCCTTGAAAGGGCACACCGAACACGCCAAGGAAGACGACCAGGCCGGTAATCAGGACCAGGAACGCGCTTACCCAGACCTGGGCGGTGTCAATGCCGCGGTCGAAATCGACGACGCCTTTCTCAAGACGGCGGTCGAGTGCCGTGTTGCCGGTGGACTCCTCCCGTGGCGGCGACGGTTCTGGTGCATCCTGTTCATTTGCAGGCACGATACGTTTCCCCACTTTGCGTGGCCAATTCGAAGCGGAATTATAACAGCATGCGCGTCGCGATTCCCCACGCCGTGAATGACTCCGAACAGGCGGCCCGGACGCTCTCGGACGGTTTGGTGCGCCGTGGGCGCCGGACTTGGTAGAGTCACCGCCATGTGGGTCATCAGGGTCACCCGGCAGGGAGCCGTCTTGTGGCGGTTTTTTGCTGTCTTTACCGGCGTTGTCTGCTGCGCGGCTGGAATCCTCGCGGAAGCGTCGGCACAGCCGGAGATAGCGAATGGGCGTCTGCGCGCCGCTTTCGACGCGGAACACGGCGGCATCACCGCCTTCACGGACCTCGAAAACGGCTTTGAATACCTCGCGGACGTCACGGAAAGCGGCGGTCTCTGGCGTATTGACTTGTTGCCACCGGGAACGCCGCCGGTTTCCCCGCTTCAGGCGCAGTCTTTTGTTCCCGCCCTTGCCGCTGACGGCAGGTGTTTCGAGGGAATATGGGGGGCTTTCGGCATCGAAGCCGCGCCGGACTTGCGCGTTTCCGTTACGACCACGCTCGCCCCGGACGCGCCCGCGAGCTACTGGCGCATCGCTTTATCGGGGTTGGGCGCATTGCGGGTCGCGGCCGTGCGTTTTCCCCGCGTTGCCGCCATCGTGCCTCAGGAGGGAGAGACGCTCGCCGCGCCGGTCTGGATGGGTGAGTGCACGCAACGCGCCCGTGAGATGCTTTCGCCGGCTAACGGGCCGCGCCGTACATTCGAATGGGAATATCCGGGCCTCCTGTCGGTGCAGTGTTTGGCCGTGTACCGCCCCGGCGGCCCGGGACTTTACCTCGCATGCGACGATACGAGTCAGGCGCGGAAGTTGTTCGCTGCGTTCGGGGATGACCGCGGCGGTCTCGGATTTGAAGTCGCGCATCTGCCGGAATCTGGCGCCGCCGGCAGTTACGCGCCGGGATACGCCGTGGAACTGTCGGCGTTTCAAGGCGATTGGTTTACCGCCGCCGAACGCTACCGCGCAAGCGCCCCGGGCAGACACTTCCAACAACAGTCGCGGCGAAAGACGGGTGTGGTCCCGGCGTGGCTGCTCGACACGGGCGCGTGGGTCTGGAACCGCGGCCCCAGCGCCAACGTGGCCGGGCCCGCGCTGGTCTTGCAGGAACGGCTCGGCCTGCCGGTGAGCGTGTTCTGGCATTGGTGGCACGGCTGCGCCTATGACATGGGCTTCCCGGAATACTTGCCGCCGCGCGAGGGCGCGGAACTGTTTCAACGGGCCGCCGCCACGATGCACGAAGAGGGCCTTCATGCCATCGTCTACATGAACCAGCGGCTCTGGGGCATGACCACGCCCAGTTGGGAGCGCGAGGGCGCCGGGCGGTTTGCGGTCAAGGGACCGGACGGCACGATACGCCCGGAGGTGTACAACACATTCACCCGCGCACCCTGCGCGTCCATGTGCATGGGCACGCCCTTCTGGCGCAACGTCTATGCGGGAATAGCGGAGGAGGTGCTGAACCGGTACCGGGTCGACGGCATCTACATGGACCAGGCGTGTTCGAGCCTCGCGTGCTACGACCCCGCGCACGGCCACCCGCAGGGCGGCGGCACGTATTGGATGCAGGGGTTTCAGACACTGGCAGCCGACATTCGCGCGCGAGCCGGACACAACACCCCCGTGCTCGCGGGCGAAGGCTGCGGCGAGGCCTGGCTGCCGCATCTCGACCTGATGCTGAGCCTGCAGGTAAGCATGGAACGTTACGCCGCGCCCGGCAACTGGACGCCGATCCCGTTCTTCCACGCGGTCCACCACGACGCAACGGTGCTCTACGGCAACTACTCATCGCTGACCATGCCCCCATATGATGATCTCTGGCCCGCGGAAACGGCGCCCAAGACGCCGCTGCAATTGCTGGACCGGAAATATGCGACGCAGTTCTATCTGGAACAGGCGCGCGCCTTCGTGTGGGGCCAGCAGCCGACCATCGCGAACTTCCGGCCCCGGCACATCGAGGAGCGGCCCGAAGAAATGGCGTACTTCTTTCGCCTGGCGCGAGTGCGCGCGCAAGCGTTGCCCTACTTGCGCGACGGCGTCATGCTGGGTTTCCCGCGCCTGGAAGTGCCGGAAGTCGCATTCGAGGCATCGCGCTTGTCGATTTACGCGGGGCAAGGCGAGGCCGTCAAGGAGTTTTCCATGCGTCACGCCTCGGCGCTTGGCGCGGCGTGGAAGCATCCCTCGGATGGCAGCGTGGCAGTTGCGTTTGCGAGCATCGTAAACACGCCTTTGAACTTTGAACAGACGCTGGACGCCGCAGTGCTTCCCCTACCCCGCTCCGGCGCGATTTACAGGATCACAGAAGCCGGGCGCGCGCAAGCCGGCGCATTCCGCGAGGGTAGAGTCACCTTCCGCGTCGAACTCAAGCCATTGGACGCCTGCGTGTACGTGTTTGCCCCAGATTCATGAATCGTCCCCGCGGTTGTCTTCGTAGAAGACATGCTCGTCCCCGGCGGACTCGCCCCGGCGCCCGAATCTCACGATCACAAGCCCAAAAGCGCCGATAGCGAACAACGCCATGCCCAGCAGCTTGACGGGACTGCCCAACGTGCGTTCCGCGCGCAATACGGCGGACTCCGGCGACATGCGATCCGCCCGCGCGCTGAATAGCCAATCGCCGACACGTTCTCTGCCCCCCGGGGCAAGCGAGAAGGTCTTTTCTTCGCCGCCGTGCAATGGAATTGCACACAACGTATAGCACACTTCGGGCGGCGCGGGTGTTCTGCGGTATTGGAGCATGGCCGCTCCGCGGCGCACGCCTTCCCCCTGCCGGAGCGCAATTTCCTCTCCGGCCTTGAGCAAGAGGGCCTCAAACACCGGGTCCTCCGCATCCGTCACGGGCAGAGCGCCGCCCATGACCTGGTCCAGGCGGAGTTCGTAGGCGAATCCGTCTGGCTGCCATGCGGAGCGAGCGTCGAGTTCGGCGACAGAACCGCGCGCGCCCGATTCGTAGACGGAGACAAGCGCCAGCCCCTCTCGCCACGCATCGGCCACGATGATTCGACCCCAGGCGGCGGGCCATTCGAAACGCAGCCTGTTGTCAGGGTCGCGCGCATTGGCCTCCAGCCCGGACCGCGCCCTCTGGCCGCCATTTGTGAACTGCACCGTGATGCGCGGCGGCTGTTCCTGAAAGCTGACGAGTGCCGCCTCCGTGCCGTCATGAAGGACATGGCCGGTCCCTGGCACGAACGACGTGGACCAGTGCACGAAGCTTCCGTCGACCACGCCCCAGCGCCCCTGTAACAAGGTTTGCGGCGGCGCGGCGCTCGCGTTGCGCGCCTCCTCCTCGCTCTTGTGCCAGCGGAACCGGATGCCGACATCCGGCGCGACATGCAGCCAGTTCTCCGTGTCCAGGAAAAGGTATTCGGTCCATGCCTCGCCGGGCCGCCGCAGCGAGAACGCGGCCATCGCCTGCCCCTTCGGATGACGCACCAGCCCTTTCCACCGCCGCAAGGTCACGGCAAATGCCTCGTCCTCCAGAGAGACCGAGCCGCCGTCGCGGATCGGGAATTCCTGAACGCCGTCCGGTGTACGTACGCGAAGCATGTCCCGCGGCGGAAACGCGCGCAGCACCTCGGCCTTTTGCAGGCGCAGACGGAACGGAAGCGTCATGGCATCGTAGGCCACGTCCGTGTCGAGCAATTGGCGCGCGGTTTCCGGGTGATCGAATGCAAGCACGTCGAGCGGCATGTTGCGCTGCATGCCCACGAAGATCTGCCCCGGCCTGCTGGGCCGCACGACGGTCTTCTCGGTCTTGCCCAAAGCGATAGGCATCTCGCCTGAGAACGCGGCCAAGCGCTGGTACAGAAAGCCGCCCACGGCAAAAACCGCGCCCACATAGAACAGCGCAAACAGCATGCGCAGCGAGGGAGACCGTTTCATGAATTCAGTATGGCACGGCCCGCACGGCCGATGCCAAGTTCACGCATCGCTAGAACCGGTCCAACGGCCAGACAAACGGCGTGCGCTTCGGAAACAGCACGGCGAGCAGCGTCCGCGCGTTGGCTGTAATCGCGCGGTGCTGCGTGGTGAGGATGTCGTCAATATAACGGTAGCCGGTAAGCAGGTGTACCATATCCGCGCGGCTCAAGCTCACCTTGTTCTTGCCGCTTGAGGAAGCCACGTCGATGGCGCCGCGGTGCGTACGAATGCGGTTGGGCACGTGATCAATCAAGAGTGTTACTTCTTCGCGCCACTCGCGGGCGGAATGTTGTGCAAGGCGGCTTTCCCACTCGGGAATCATCGATTCGAGAGTCTCCTCGAGATTGATGATGGCCATCATACCGCCGGAATCCCGAAAGACGCGTATCTCGTGGAGCGACTTGCGCGGGAGCAGGTACTGCGTCATAGGATGCCGCGGCGGCAGGCGGAAGCACAGCCGCGGCACGCAGACGTCCGCACCCGTCCTCATGCAGGCTTGCAGCACGGCGCCGCACGCGCCAAGGCCCGCGGCGCTCGTCTCTTCGATGATGACCTCTTCTTCCTCCCGGCGGCACACGAAATAACCCAAGACCTTGCCCTGGTCATTCGTGACGACCTGGACGTCCTTCCAGCGGTCCCAACGGTTGCTGATATGAGCAGCGTTGCGGACAATCGAGCAGGCCGTCTCAGCGTCGTTAGCCGCGTGGATACGCTGAATCGCACGGATATCGCCCGGTTTCCCCGGGCGGGAGCGGAAACCGCCACATAGCGCCGCAGGCGCCGTACCCACCGCCGACCGGATGGCATACTCGTTCAGCGTCGGGGCAAAGCCAAAGCGTCGATAGAAGTTCGGAACGCTGAAGAGCATCGCGACGTGGCACCGCTGTTCCTCAAGATAACGCATGGTGTCGAGCATCAGCGCGCGCGTCACGCCGCTGCCGCGCCGGTGCGGCGCCGTGGTCACAAAACCCAACCCGCCCATGCGCAGGCGCGCCTCACCGATCCGGATGGTCTCCATGTTGACGCGCAGCGCGCCTATCAGTTCACCGCCCGAGAGCACAATGCGCACATGCTCCCGCCGGAAGCCGGGATAACCCGCGCTGACCGTGCGCAGCCAGTCCAGCCCCGCGGAATAATCGCGGCAGTGCGCTTTCGCCATCAAGTCGCTGGCGAGATGCACTTCCTCGTCGGTTTCGGCGCCTTTCGGCAAGAGTCCCGGCATACATACCCTGTCTGAGTGGCCGCGCCAGGAGGCACGAACGCCACGGTAAGCCCGCCGCAAACAGTCTCCCTTGGGTTATATCAACGACCGGATTGCGTGTCAACGCGAACGAAGCGCATGCGGGAGGAGACCTGTACGGCAGATTCCAAGCGGTCTGAAGGACAAAAAGGCCGAACAGGCAAGAAAGCGTATTGGAGGAGGTAGCACGGTAGAATTCAGGCAAGTGCTTCTGTACACTCGGGCGCGCCCGGCGGGCACAATCGCCCGCGCACAATCAATCCCTGAGAACGCGGAACCGTCAGTATGAAACAGCCTTCTCTGTTTGTGGCATTGTTGCCCTTGCTCCTTCTCATGGTCCTGCTCGCAGCGAACGTGGGACTGTTCGCGGACAATGCGTCGTCCGGCCCAAACCAGCTCGCGTTGCTGCTCGGCGCCGCATTCGCCTTCTTCCTGGGCCATTTCGTGTTGAAAACGGAGTACAAGGACATGGAGCACCGGGCGCTGCACTCGGTCGTGCTCGCAATGCAGGCTATCGTGATTCTGCTTGTCGTGGGCGTGCTGATCGGCTTGTGGATTCTGAGCGGCATCGTGCCCACGATGATCTATTTTGGCATTAAATTGGTTCACCCGTCGGTCTTTCCGCTGGTGGCCTGCGTCGCGTGCTCAATCGTGTCGCTGGCGATCGGCAGCAGCTGGTCTACGATGGGAACGGTGGGCGTCGCGCTCATCGGCATTGGCAAGACCCTGGGCATCTCGGAAGCGCTTGTAGCCGGAGCGATCATCTCCGGCGCCTACTTCGGCGACAAGATGTCCCCGCTGTCCGACACGACCAATCTCGCACCGGCGGTGGCGGGCACCGACTTGTTCACGCATATTCGGCACATGTTTTACACGACCGCGCCCGCATATACGTTGACCCTTGCCGGTTTCCTTGGACTCGGTTTGCTGTTCAAACCGGCAGGCTACGAGCCGGCATTTGTAAATGAGGTTGCCGGTGCCATCTCTTCCCGTTTCCATGTGGCGTGGTACATGCCGCTGCCAGCCGTGGCCGTGATAGTCATGGCCGCATGCCGCGTGCCCGCATTGCCCGCGCTGACTGCCGGGGCGTTTCTCGGCGCGGGAGCCGCAGTGCTGTTCCAGCCGCAACTCATCGGCGAAACCCTGACGTGGAGGGGCGCGTACACGAAGATCATCGAGACCGCGCATTCCGGCTTTTCATTCGACTCCGGCAACGTGATGCTTAACGAGTTGTTCAATCAGGGCGGCATGCTGAACATGTTGCCGACCGTGTTGCTGATCATTTCGGCCATGCTCTTCGGGGGAGCCATGGAGGCCACGGGCATGCTGCCCCGGATCGCGGGCGCCATCCTGTCGCTGGTGCGCGGCACGGGCTCGCTCATCGGGGCGACCATCACGAGCAGTATTGTGTGCAACATCACCGCGCCGGACCAATACATCTCGATCGTCGTGCCCGGGCGCATGTTCCGGCAGGCTTACCAGAGATACGGCCTCGAGCCACGCAATCTGTCGCGCGCGCTCGAAGACGGCGGCACCGTCACCTCGGTCTTGGTGCCCTGGAACACCTGCGGGGCATACGCCACTTCCGTGCTCCACGTGAGCGCGGCGGCCTACGCACCGTTCTGCCTGTTCAACTGGCTGTCGCCCATCATTTCAACGACCATGGCCACGCTGAACCTCGGAATCAAGTACTTGCCCCCAACGCAGCACAACGAAGACGAGGCTGGTCATGACCAGGCATAGCCCCGGCTGTTCGAATGGGAGTGCAGGGGAAAAGGGCCGTCCCTCCGGCCTCCTGTCGTTGCGGCCATGCCGCCAAGGTCTCGCAGAGGCGGGGCATCCCGCGGCCCCCAACGAGCATGAATCAAGTCCTGGGATGATTCTCGCCCCCGGCGCCTACTCGTGCCTGAGCGCTTCGACGGGGTCCATGTTCGCGGCGCGGCGGGCAGGATAGATGCCGAATATCACGCCGACGCAACCGGAAATGGAGAACGCGACCAGGGGCGCCCAGACGGTAATGATGGTCTCCATTCCGGCAAAGAACGTGATGAAGAACGGTATGGCGATACCCAGCGCGACACCGATAATGCCGCCGGCGCCGGAGAGAATCACCGTCTCGACCAGAAACTGGACGGTGATATCGCGTTTGCGCGCGCCGAGGGCGCGGCGGATTCCGATTTCGCGCGTGCGCTCGGTGACGCTCGCGAGCATGATGTTCATGATGCCTATGCCGCCGACAAGCAGCGAAATCGCGGCGATCGCGCCGAGGACGATGTTGAAGATGCGCTTGGTCTGCTCGGCCTGGCGCAGCAGTTCCAGCGGCACAATCACGGCGTAGTCCCGTTTCTTGTGCGTGGATTTGAGGATGTCGCCAATGATCCGCGCCGTTTCTTCCACATCATTGAGCGAAGCCACCTGGACCGTCGCCTCGTGCAACTGCACGCGCTCGGCCTCGAAACTGCCGGAACTCCGTTTCACGAGCACTTCCCCAAAGCGGTCCTTCGCGGCACTGAGCGGAATGTAGATCCTGGGCCGGGCCACGCCCTGCGGCAGGTCTTTCGCCGGCGCGCCGGCGTTCTGCGGCATACCTGTGGGCATGCCACTCTCGCCCTCGATAACGCCCACCACCCGGTAGTAATCGCTGCCGATGCGAACGCTGCGGCCCACGGGCTGATTTATGGGGAACAGGCGTTCGGCGGCACTCGCGCCAAGAATGCACACATTCGCCGAGGTCGCCATCTCGGTATCCGTGAAGAAACGCCCGGACGTCAGATTGAGGGCCCGCAAATCGGGAAAGAAGGGCACTGTGCCCAGCACCTCGGCATCGAGGCGGTGCGGCCCATTCCATACGAACGTCTGGATAATCCGGCCGGGCATGATCAGGCGGATACCGGGGATCGAGGCCTGAATGCGAAGCATGTCCCTGTAGGTCAGGCCGTATTCCAGCACATGACTCCGTTCCTGGCTGAGACTCTCGTCCTCAATGGGTTTCAGGCTCCGGAGAATCACGTTATTGCTGCCGAGACGCCGAATCTGTTCCTGGGCTTCATGGCTGGCGCCCTCCCCCACTGCCAGCATCGCGATGACGGAACACACGCCAAACACGATGCCGAGGACGGTCAGGAGCGAACGCAACCGGTGCAACCACAGGCTTCTCAGGCCAAGTTGCACGGTGCGCTTGAGACGCGCAGGCGCCAACGCGCGAAAGAACCGTGACAGATTACGCCGCGTGGTCATTGTAGAAGTCTTCTTCGACAAGGCCGTCGCGCAGACGCACGACGCGCTGGGACCGCGCGCCGACCGCCGGGTCGTGCGTGACCATGATGATGGTCTTGCCCTGCGCATGAAGTTCATCGATCAGCTTCAGAATCTCCGCGCCGGATTTCGAATCGAGGTTTCCCGTGGGCTCGTCGGCAAGAATGATGAGGGGGTCGTTGACCAGCGCGCGCGCAATGGCGACGCGTTGCTGCTGCCCGCCGGAGAGTTCGAAGGGGCGGTGCTGGAGGCGGTCGGCAAGGCCGACCCGTTCCGCGAGTTCCGCGCCGACCGCGTGCGCGCGCCGCTCGGAAATGCCTTGATAATAGAGCGGCACGACAATGTTCTCGATGACGGAAAGCTGCTGGATTAGATTGTACGACTGAAAGATGAATCCGAGTCTCGAGCCGCGGATTTCGGAAAGGTCGTCATCCGTGAGATGCGCCACGTCCGCGCCGTCCAGCAGATAGGCGCCACCGCTGGGCCGGTCCAGGCAGCCCAGCACATTGAGCAGGGTGCTTTTCCCGCATCCGGAAGGCCCCATGATGCTGACGTATTCACCGCAGTGAAATTCGATATTCACGCCGCGCAGCGCGTCCACCCGAACGGCGCCCATGAAATAGGTCTTCCGCACGTCGCGCAGAGACGCCAGAACCGCGCCGTTCATGAGGCATTCGCCTCCGCATTGGCCGGGCCCGCCGGTTTTTGGCGGTTGGGGCGCTGTTTCGAGTCCTCTGCTTCCGGCTTCGATTCTTCCGGACCGGCGGTGGGTGCGCGCAAGAGCAGGCGTTCCCCTTCGTTCACCCCGCTCTTGATCTCGATGAATGCATCGTTGAACGCGCCCGTCTCAACCACGCGGCGCTCCGGCGCACCACCCGTGACGACATAACAGACCCGTTTGCCTTCTTCCTCGGAGACGGCCTGCAGCGGCACGTACAAGACATCCTCCAGGCGGTCGATGAGGATCTCGACCTGAGCGCTGAGCCCGGGCTTCAGCCAATCCTGCGTGCCGTCAATGGTGACGGTCGTGTCATAGACCTTCAAGTCCGGGTTCATCCACCGGTTCTGGGCGTCGGGCAGCACGCCTATGCGAAGCACTTCGCCAGTAAGCGGGCGGTCGGGGTGCGCGTCCACCTTGATGCGCGCCTTTTGCCCCTTGGCGACACGCTCGATGTACGCCTCGTGAATCTTCACCTTGGCGGTCATCTGGATCGTATTCGGAATGGTAATGATGGCCTGGCGCTCGCGCACGGACGCGCCTTCTTCAATCTTCTCCTCATCCCAGTACCGGCGTTCGCGCGCCCCATAAACGACAAGGCCCGGGGTCGTCGCGCGAATGACGCACTTTTCGATCTGTTCCTGGATTTCCTTTCTGCGCTGCGTCTGCAGCGTGAAGCGCGCCTCGGCCGACTTGAGTTTTGCCTCCGCCTGCGCCATTTGCGAAACGGCCTGTTTGCGCGTGCGTTCGAGCTTGCGCAGCGCCTCTTCGTAGTCTGACAACAGTTTCTCGGCCGTCTTCGGGAACTCGTACTTAATGAAGAGTTCCTTGCTGGTCCGTGCCGATTCGAGGGCGATCTCGTTTCGGCGCAGGGCCATTTCGTCGTTTTCGAGTTCGTCGCGCGTCACGAACTCCTTATCGAACAACCGCTGCGTGCCTTGGAGTTTCGACTGCGCGAGGCCCACTTCTTTCTCCGCCAGCACGAGGTCGTCTTCGAGTTTGCGCAGGCGCTGACCCGCCTCGCCATTGCCGAGACGGTTCGGGTCCGCGTAAACGGTCAAATCGATCGGGGGCCGGCGGTACGGCGCCACTTCAACCGCCTGCGCGGCGGGGTCGGAGGCAACCGCGAGCTCGCTGGACGTGTCCAGATTCATGATTGCCCCCTCGACGGCGTCGAGGCCCAGTACGCGCACGATTTCCTGCGCCACGTCCGCGCCCAGATATTTTTCAAAATCCATGCGCGCGAACTTCACGTCCAGGATGGCCCTTTGTATGTCGCTTTCGTTCTGGTTGCGCTGAATCTCATACTGTTCGCGCGCTTCCGTATAGGTAGCGGATGCGTTCTGGTATTCCAGTTCTTGCTGTACCTGTTCATCGACCAGCCGCGTGGTTTCGAGTTCGACGAGGACAAGGCCGTTCTTAACGTCTTCTTCGGTGATGAAATAGCCTTCATCGACGATGCTCAGGATCTTGGTCTCGCCCTTCACCTCCGACTTGAGTTCCACGGACTCGAGGGCTTCGATGCTGCCTCCCTCGAGAACGGTGATCTCGAGCGGGCCCTTTCGCACGACGAACGTGGTGCCGTTCGAGGCCGTTGTGCCGCCGTCGCGCAGCAAGTAGTACACGCCGCCCAGAAGGCATAGTATCAGCAATGCCTTCCAGACGAGGCCGCGGAGGCGCCCCGGCTTACGGCGTTGGCTGCGTTTCTGGCTGTCGTTGGATTGCGTCATCAACGACGTCCTCCCACTGTCCGTTTTCCTTGATATATAAAATGCCCATATCGCGCCAGAACTCCAAACGGGCAATGGTGTGCCGCACCAGCGCAGCCGTCAGGTCGTTTTCGGACGCGGTGAGATCGTTTTGCGCGTCGACTTGGTCGAGGATGGTGGCGCGGCCAAGTTCCGCGAGCAGGTCCTGCTCCTCCACGCGACGCTGATTGAGTTCTACGCTCTTCAGCGCGATCTCAAAATTCCGCTTGGCCTGTTCCAGACTGCGCCAGCGTTCTCGAACGTCGAGCTTGATGTTGTCTTCCGCCAGACTCAGATTGCGCGCCACGCGCTCCTGCTCGATTAAGGCGGCGCGATACGCGTTTCTTTCCGCCTTCTTGTCCAGGTCAAGGTCGGTATCAAATCCGGCGCTCCAAGTGGCGCGGTCCACGTCCATATCGGTGTAATTGCCGTCCGGCGGCGTTTCGATGCCGCCCGAGACAAGAAGATCCAGGCTGGGTTTCAGCGCGTCCGCGGCAACAGCCGTTTTGCGCTCGGCATCCGCGACGCGGTCCCGCTCGGTGTAAAGGTCCAGCCGCGCGGCGAGCGCAACTGCAATAGCGTCCTCGGCGGTCAACGCCGGGTGCCTCAGCCCCTCCTGGCGCAGGCAATCCAATTCCGCCTCGTCCAATACCACGGGCGCGTCCGTAGAAAGTCCCAGTTGTATCTTGAAGCGGTCCAGGCTTTCCCGATAGCGCCGCACGGACTCGATCCAGCTGTTTTCCTGGTTGAATTCGGCCTGCTCGATTCGCCCAAGCCCGGCAGGAGTCCGGCGCCCCTCAGTCGTCAGGGCCCGCTCGCGCGCAACACTGCGCCGGAAGTTCTGCAAACCGCGCCAGTTGTTTCTGACAACGTCAAGATTCTCGAGAACGCCGTAGTAAGCGGTGCATATTTCGGTCGAAAAATCCTTGCGGAACTGGGTGAAATCGCGCAGCGCATACAAGAGGTCCCGCTCGGCCTGCGTGAGACGTTCGGCGGAAACGCGCGCCCCACGGCCGCGCAAGAGCGGCTGTGTCAGCGTGCCTACTAAGGCGCTGGAGGAACTGGTATTCGGGTCGCCGGTAAGGAAACGCAGAAAATTACTGGTCAGGTCGATGGCAATCTTCCCGCCGGACTTCAGAAGCAGGTTCACTCCCGCGCGCGTCTCCCCCGCCGCTTGATACCGCTCTTCGATACGCGTCACGGGTTCATCCGCGCCGGCAAGCGCGCCCGCCTCCTCGACGATGGCCTGATATTGATTCAGCAAGTCAGCCGGTTGTCCGGTCAAGTCCTCCAATTGGTCGATGATATCCTGAGTCAGCCCGGTCGCCTCGGTAAACGGGGAAGGCTCGGTGACGTCGCGCGTGTCGCGCTGGACTTCGCCGCCAAGCGCCGCGCCGAAGATGGGGGTGTAACGATGACGTTCAAGCGTGAGCGAAAGCGCCTGCAAATAGACATTCTCTTTCTGGTTCTGATACTGGCGGTTTCGCTTGACCGCGATTTCGAGGGCCTTTTCGAGGGAAATGATGTAGGCGCCGGCGTCCCCTTCGGCGGCGCCCCCCATCTCTTCGAGCGGATGCTCAACGCGGGGCAACCCCGCGAATACGTCCCACTCGCGGTCCTGGTCGATGCTGAACTGGGGATTCATCCCGGGCACGGCGGGCGTCTTCTCCTCAATCAGGGAGTAGACCTCGGCGTCGGCGCTGGCCTTTATGCGCGCTGGCGAACAGGAATGCAGCGACAGGGCCATCGCGCACGATGCCCCCATAAAGGCCAGAAAACGCGACGGCCGGTGCACGCGGCAAGGACTGCCCACACGATTGGGAGACGCGAGGAAGCCCTTGATTTCCGCCGTTGGCCTTTGATACTGCATTGGCATTGCCCGCGAGTCCATGTCCTCATTCTAACCGGGGCTTAGACAGGGATCCTGCGGCCCTGAGTTTCACGTTTTGCGCCGCCGCAACGTTGTCTCGAGCGAGGCCGTTCCGCCGGGCGGGGTGTTCACGACAGCGTATACGCCACACACGCCCTATCAGTATACATGACCGCTCGTCCGGTCCGCGATCACGAAGCAGGGTTCTTTTCCGCAAAATACCGGCGCACCGCCTGCACGTCTTCCCCGATGGCCTTTATGAGCGATCCGAGGGAGTCAAACTTCTTTTCCGGGCGCAGACGGTTGTGAAACACGACTTCGATTTCCCTGTCCGCAATGTCCTGGTGGAAGTCCAGGATATACGCTTCAATCGTGACATCGTCCTGGCGAATAGTCGGCGCGATACCGATGTTGACCGCCGAGGGGTGCGAAAGTCCGTCCACAACGACTTCCGCCACGTAGACGCCATGAGCCGGCACGGCATTATTGTGCGGCTTCACGTTGGCCGTCGGAAAACCAAGATGCGCGCCGCCAACGCCGCGCCCGCGCACCACGTTGCCCAGAATGGAGTACTTGCGGCCCAGCAACTCCTCCGCCTTCTCGAGTTCTCCTTGCAGAATCCGCTCGCGAATGGCCGTGCTGCCGACCCGCTCGCCCTGAACGATAAGCGCGGGCACCTGGCGCACCTCGATGCCGTATTGCGGCGCGGCGGCCTGCAGAAAGTCGAAATCGCCCCGCGCGCCCCGGCCAAAGGCGAAGTCATGCCCGACTACGAGCACGCGCGCCTGACATTTTTTCGCGATGATCTCACGCAGAAAGGTCTCCGGCGTCAGTCCGGCCGTTTCCGCGTTGAAGGGAAGTACATAGAAGACGTCCAGCCCCAGGGCTTCCAGCAGCGCCGCCTTCTTCTTCAAGGGCGTCAAGATATTGGGCGCGGATTCGGGCGAAAAGAACTGGCGGGGATGCGGCTGGAGTGTCATCAGCGCAGCCGTGCCTTTGATCGCGCGGGCGGTCCGGCGGAGTTCCGACACGATCCGCTGATGGCCGAGGTGGACACCATCAAAACTCCCGATGGTGAGCACGAGGTTCGGAAACGTTTCCTGCGTTTCTCGAACATCTTCTATGACACGCATGCAAGGACTCCGCTTCCGTTTGTTGAACCGAATCGGCGCCCCCCGCCGCCGCCTTGCCCGAAAACCCGGAACGCCGCTTACAGAAACACGCGCTTGGGATGGATGCACACGCCGGCCGCGGTCGGTTGCACGACGCCCAGCGCGAGCAATTCGCCTGCGCTGGATTTCACCTGCACCCACCCTTCCCGAACGGGGCAGTCGCCGCCCAAGTTCGAGGACACCAGCGTCGAGCCGGCAGCCAGTACACCGCGCGCGGCATCCTGGATGACCACAGCGGGCAAGTCGAGCGCCTGGTCCATGGGCAGTATGCGCGCCCGCACGTCCTCCGGCGCCTGAAAATCATCCATAGCGGTGGCCTGCTCGACGGAGTAGCGGCCCACCCACGTGCGGCGCAACGAAGCAAGCACCGCGCCGCAACCCACGACACTGCCGATTTCGTGGCACAGGCTGCGCACATAGGTTCCGCTGGAACATGAAACCCGAATCTCGACATCCGGTGGGACGTAACTCAGCGCGCGGAATTCGCGAACCACGATACGGCGCGGCTTGCGTTCCACCTCTTCCCCGCGCCGTGCGGCCTTGTACAGCCGCCGGCCGCCAACTTTCACCGCGCTCACCATGGGCGGCACCTGGTCGATTTCTCCCGTCAGGGCGTCGCAATGGGCCTGAATTTGCTCCAGAGTCAGCGCGGGCGGTTCCGCTTCCCGCACGACGGTCCCGTCGAGATCATAGGAGTCGGTGACAACTCCGAACCGCATAATGCCCTGATACGTCTTGTCGAGTCCGGTAAGATGCTCCGAGAGCCGGGTGGCTTTCCCCAGACAGAGGATAAGCAGTCCCGTGGCCGCGGGGTCGAGTGTCCCCGTATGCCCGACCCGGCGAATGCCCGCCGCCTTCCGGATATGGTCGACGACATCGTGCGAAGTCAGGCCGACGGGCTTATCTACGAGTAAGAGTCCTGTCATGGGTTCTGGTCCATTGCCTCAAGTAATGCATGCACGACTTCGTCGCGCACTTCGCGCAGTGGCCGTGTCAGCGTGGCGCCCGCGGCAGCCGCATGGCCGCCCCCGCCAAAGCGGTTCAGGAATGCCGCCGCGTTGAAACCGGGCGCGGCGCGAAGGCTCACCTTGGTTTCATCCGGTTTCACGGCATAGCACAAGACACCGACCTGCACGCCCTCGATGTTTCGCGTGTAGTTTACCAGGTTCTCGATATCGTCCCGCCGTGCGCCCGCTGCCTCGAAATCTTCCGGCGCCACGAACGAATGCGCGACCCGGCCGCCGGCGCCGAACGCCATGCGTTCAAGCACCAGTTGGAGGAGCCGGGCTTTCGGCAGCGACACTACGTCAAACACGCGGCTGCAAAGCGTATGGGCTTCGATGCCCGCATCGTAGAGCACGGCGGCAATGCGGTGCGAACGGGCCGTTGTGTTCGAGAACCGGAAACCGCCCGTGTCGGTTGCCTGCGCCACGTAGAGGCACGTGGCGGCATCCCGCGTGAGCGGCGTTTCCGATGCTTGGAACAACTCGAAGATCATCTCGCCGGTGGCGGCGAAGGACGAGTCGATGAGACCGATCGCGCCCGCGGGCCCTTCGTCAAGGTGATGGTCGACAATGAGCAGGTTGCGCCTGTCCGGAATATGCCGCGCCACCGCGCCGATCCGGTCCAGGTCCCCGGCATCCACCACGACCGCAAGATCCGTTTCGGGGAGTTCCTCGCTTACCGCCCGAATTTGGCCGGCCCCGGGCAAGAAGGCGTAGGTGCGCGGCACGGGGTCGGCCATGACGCAGTGCACGGCGCTTTTCCCCAAGGCGCGCAGGAGATGGTAAAGCCCCAGGAGCGAGCCGATCGCGTCGCCGTCCGGACTGATGTGCGTGGTCAGTAGAAACGAATCGCGTTCCCGGAAGATTTCCAGGATCTCGGCGAAACTCAGCGCGCGCATGGGCGTCTGCGCCTCCGCCTCATGTATCCTCCCAAATACCTCTTCAAGATGGTAGACCTGGTCCAGCGTGTCATCAGGCAGGAACCGGATTTCCGGCGTATAACGCATCCGCACATGCTTGCCGATCTCGTGCCGGACCCAGCCCGCCGAACGCTGCAGCCCGACCAGTGAACTCTTCCGCTCCTGGTCGCTGCCAAAGAGGCTCACGTACACGTCGGCATAGCGCAAGTCCGGGGAGAGCTTGACGTTCATGACGGACACGAAGCCGATCCGGGGGTCTTTGAGTCCCTTGCTGAGCAATTGCGCAATCTCGTGGCGAATCAATTCCGCCACGCGTTGCGGTCTGACTTTTTGCGTCATAACATTTCAATCCGGTAATCGGCCATTACGGCCGCGTGGTCCAACGAGGCGTATCGCACGATTTCATTCAGCTGCTCGTTGGCGTGACGCCCTTCGGCGGAAACGACTACGGCGGTCAATCGGGCACGCCCCCACAAGTCGTGGAAATCCGTTTCGGCAATCGAGCAATTGAAGCGATGCCGCAGCCGCTCCTTCAGACTCTTGATGACGCGCCGCTTGTCCTTGAGCGAGCGGGCGCCCGGAATCAATAGGTCGATGTGAAGCACGCCGATGGTCACACCGGGCCTCTCAATTCAGCGTCTTGGCAACCTCTTCGACACGGTACGCCTCGATCGTGTCTCCTTCCTTGATGTCGTCGTACCCTTCCAGCTTGATGCCGCATTCGAAGCCCGCGGACACGGATTTCACGTCGTCCTTGCCCCGGCGCAACGACTCGATTCGCCCTTCAAACACGACCACGTCGTCACGCAGCAACCGCACATGGGAGGCGCGCGACGTCTCGCCGTCAACCTGGTAACACCCGGCAATATTGCCGAGCGCCGAAGAACGGAAAACCTGCCGGATTTCCGCGTGACCCGTGATGACCTGGCGCCGCTCCGGAGCCAGCATGCCTTCCAGGGCCTTCTGCACTTCCTCTATGGCTTCGTAGATGATACGGTACGTGCGAATCTCCACGCCTTCGCTCTCGGCCACTTTCTGGATCCGCGCGTTCGCCGTTACGTGAAACCCGATGACCACGGCCTCGCTCGCGCTTGCCAGGAGCACATCGGATTCGTTTATGCCGCCCACCGCGGCATGAACGATGTTGACACGCACTTCCTGATTGCCCAGGCGCGCGAAGCTGGATTGCAGCACGTCGACGGAGCCCTGCACGTCCGCCTTGAGAATGACGTTCAAGACTTTTTCCTTGCCCGCCGCGACCATGGCATGGAAATCTTCCAGGGTTACGCGCTTCATGGCGGGACCCTGACGCTGCTTGCGCAAAGCGGCGCGCTGTTCCGCAATGCTCTTGGCCACGCGCTCGTCTTCCACGGCGACGAAGATATCGCCCGCGTTGGGCGGTTCGCCAAACCCGGTTACGAGCACGGGCGTGGCGGGCCCGACCTCACGCACGTGCTTTCCACCCGACGTGGTCAGGGTACGTACGCGGCCAAAAGTCTCGCCCGCCAAAAACGCGTCCTGGACGCGCAGCGTCCCGTTCTGTACCAGGACCCAGGCCAAGGCGCCCTGACCGACGCTGACTTCCGATTCAACGATCGTGCCTCGGGCGCGTTTTTTGGGATTGGCCTTGAGGTCAAGCGTCTCCGACTGCAGCACCAGCAATTCCATGAGATCGTCAACGCCTCTGCCGGTCTTCGCGGAAATCTCCTTGATGATCGTCTTCCCGCCCCAGCTTTCGTCAATCAAGTCATACTGCGTCAGTTCCTGGCGCACCCGGCCAGGCTGCGCATCCGGCTTGTCGCACTTGTTGATGGCGACAACAATGGGCACCTCCGCCGCCTTCGCATGGTTGATAGCTTCTATGGTCTGCGGGCGGACACCATCGTCCGCGGCAACGACCAGGACCACGATATCCGTGACCTTGGCGCCGCGCGCGCGCATCTGCGTGAACGCCTCGTGGCCGGGCGTATCAAGGAATATCAAGCGCCCGGCATTGGTCTGCACATCGTATGCCGCAATGTGCTGGGTAATGCCGCCGGCCTCGGACGCCGCCACGCTGGAGCGCCGCACCACGTCGAGCAGCGTCGTCTTGCCATGGTCAACATGGCCCATGACCGTAATGACCGGCGGCCTCGGTTCGAGGTCTTCCGGGTTGTCGGATTCGTCGGACATGACGGCTTCTTCCTCGGGAATGACCGTGCGCACTTCGAATCCGTGGTTTTCCGCTATTTTCCGAATCAGGTCAAGGTCCAAGTTGTAGTTCTTGTTGACGAGAATGTTCTCGTCCATCAGTTCCAGAATCACTTCGTTTACGGGCAGCGCGGCCGCATTGGCCAATTGCTCGACGGTCATGGACTCCTGGACTTCGATCACCGCCGGCACCGGTACCTCTTCAACCACAACAGACTCCTCGCGGCTGCGTTTCTTCTTCCGCTTGCGCGGTCCATCCAGGCCGCCGGCCTGAAAATCCCGGACCACGGCCGCGGCATCGCGGCGCATTTCCTCTTCGAGCCGTGCCCGGTCAATGCGTTTCTGTTTCTTGCGCGCCGTCTTGCCCGGAGCCGTCGTCTTGCTGGACTTGCCCCGCTTGGCCCTTTGACCGCGGCCCGCTTCTTCAAAGCCCAGTTCCGGGACTTCAACCGTAACGGCGGCCACTTCTTTCTTGCGGTCTTTCTCGCGGGCGCGGCGAATGACCTCCGCCACGACCTCCGGGTCGGGCTTCGGCAGCGGTTTCAATTTCGCTTTGCGGCGCTCTTCCATTTCCTGGCGCCGTTCCGCCTCCGCCAGGAGACCCGGTGCATGCGCGTCGGCAACCGCTTCCTCTTCGTGGGGCAAGGGACCTTCGATGACTTCCACATCCGGCGCTTCAACGGAGGTGCCATCAGCGCGCACCACCTCTACGCGCGCCGCGGCGTGCTCGATGGCCGAACCAATAACCACAGCGGGGACTTCCGGCTGCGGCGGTTCTTCGGCGGGAACCTCTTCTTCGATTATGATCTCAGCGAGCGGCTCCACCGTTTCGAGCACGGGCGTTTCAATCTCCGCGGCAGCCGCAACAGGCTCGGGTGCGGCCTCTTCTTCCTCCTTTTCTTCCCCCTCCTCCGTCTTCCGGCGAGTCGCGCGCTTGGCAGCGGCCTTGGGCTTCGCCTTCGCTTGCGCCTTGCGTTTCGCAGCGACTTTCTGCGCTGCCTTTTGCAGGCGTTCAGCCTTCTTCTTCTTCTGGTCTTCCTTCTTCAGGACTTCTTGCAGATACCGGTCAAGCGTCTCCGGCTGTTCGTCCACGTCGATGAGCATGTCACACTGTTCGTCGGAGATCTCGGAATCGACGCTCTCAACGTCAAAGTGGAGCTTGCGGAGGACGAGGACGGCCTCCTCCGCACTCATGTCGAGACGTTCTGCCACACTGGCAATCGTCGGCATAGGGGTATTCACCTCCAAGCAAGCACACGGCCGGTAAAACGGCCCTACTCAAAGCCGCGGCATTCGACCTGTCATTACGGGGCGTCTGCCGCCGCGGACGGAACGGTATAGGCCAGGCTATGATTCGGTGCCGTCTTGACCCTCCGCGGGAGGCGCGGGCGCCTCCGGGGCTTCTGCCTGTTCAGGCGCGGCGGCATGTCCCGCAGCGGCGTCCCCGGGCTCGCCTACCAGCTCCACATTGTCTTCCCGTGCATAGACCGCAACACCAGGCTCGACATCGCCGCGAATATCAATGTTCCACCCGATTAGTTTCGAGGCGAGCCGCGCATTCTGCCCCCGCTTCCCGATGGCCAGCGAGAGCTGGTCCTGGGGCACCATGACGTGAATCGAACGCGTCTCCTCGTCGATTTCGATATCCATGATGTCCGCGGGATTCAATGCGTTGCGGCACAATTCCATGGGATTGTCGCTCCACCGCACAATATCGATCTTCTCGCCGCACAGCTCCTCTACCACGGCTCGCACGCGCGAACCCTTCATGCCCACGCACGCGCCGACCGGGTCCACATTCGCATCATTGGAATAGACCGCAACCTTGGTGCGGCTCCCCGGTTCGCGCGAAATCGCACGTATCTCGACCGTGCTGTCGTATATCTCCGGCACTTCCAGGTCAAAGAGGCCGCGCACCAGTTCTGGCGCCGTCCGCGAAAGCATGACCTGCGCACCACGCGGTCCCTTTTCCACCTGATAAAGAAAAGCCCGAATGCGGTCGCCCGGCTTGAAATTCTCCCGTGGCGATTGTTCGCGATACGGCAGGATGGCCTCCGCCCGGCCAATGGAAACGATGATATTGCCGTGACTGATCCGTTTCACGATTCCGGTGACGAGTTCACCTTCCCGCTGCTTGAATTCCTCGAAAATCTTGTCCCGTTCCGCATCCTTGATCTTCTGGATAATGACCTGTTTCGCGGTCTGCGCCGCAATACGGCCGAAATCCTTCGGTTCGGCGCGCACTTTCAGCCGATTACCGACATGTACTTCGGCGTTCAGTTTCTTGGCCTCGTCAAGCATGATTTCGGCGCCGGCGTGCACCACCTTGTCCACGACCGTGAGGATTTCAAACACCTTGAATTCGAGCGTGTCCGGGTCCACTTCGACAATAAGGTTTGCAGCCTGACTCAAGCTCTTGCGGGCAGCGCTCTCGAGAGCGCTGCGGATAGCCTCGATAAGCGTATTCCTATCGATGCTCTTTTCCGCTTCGAGCTGCTGCAGTATCACGCGTAGATTCTGGTCCAAGGTCTCTTCCCTCAACCCGTTGCGCTAGCGGTCCAACCGCGCCGACTTCAGGTTCTCGATGTGAATGGACCATCTCTTCCCGTCGCATTCCATCAAGATAAGCCCGTCTTCAAAGCCTTCGAGCGTTCCTCGAAACCGGGAACGCCCGTCGACCGGCGTCAGGCTCTGCAGTCGCACAGGCTCGCCCGCAAACCGCTGAAAATCCCCGGCCTTTCGCAACGGCCGGTCTATCCCGGGCGAAGACACCTCCAAGAGGTACCGCCCGCCGACTAGCTCCAGCTTATCCAGCAGTGGGCTCAACAATTGCGTTGCCGCCGTGCAGTCATCCAGCGAAATCCCGCCCCCGGCCTTGTCGATATAGATCCGGAGGATGGGGGTGCGTCCGCCCCGGGCATACTCGAGTTCGACTATTTCATAGCCTTGCTCGCGCAGGTCGGGCTCCAACGCCTCCCAAACCTGGTTGACCAACGCCCTGCCTTCCACTGAATTCCTTTCACATCAAGTAAAAAGAGTGGGACATGCCCACTCTCGCGACAAGTCATCAATCTGAACATTAAGTCTAGCACAGGGACGCGGCACGATGCAATAGTTTCACGCGCATCGTTACACGGTTCTCATTTTCCGCAGGTTGCGCCAGACCGCCCCGAATACCGCATGTCTATGCACACCCTCTACGGCGAAAACCGAGAAAAAGGCGGCCAGGAAGGGAGCGGAATGCACGCCTCGGCCGCATACGTGCGGCCGGGCACATGAGCAGGCGGACGAAACCCGCGGCTGCGGGGTCTAAAGCATAAAGACCGCCAGGTTCCGGGCGTAACCTCCGTCGCGCCTGTAGGAATGGAATTCCGGGTCGCATATCGTGCACCGGCCCGCCACCGTGATGTTCTCAAGGGGCACCCCTGCGGTCATCAGCAGCATCCGGTTGGACTCCCACAGGTCCAGCAGCCGGCCCCGGGCGAAAAGACAAGCCCCGGCAAAGGCCTCCGCCATCTCCTCGGTAACTTCGTAACAACAGGGGCCGGCGGACGGGCCGATTACGGCATGGATATCGCACGGATTAGCTTGGAGGCTCGATTCCATCCGGCGCACCGCAGCGCCCGCGACATCGCTCATGGTCCCCGCCCTGCCAGCGTGGACGAGGCCGCCCACGTTCCGGCACGGGTCGTACAGGTAGATGGCGACACAGTCCGCACAGGTCACGCCGAGCGGCAAATCGGCAGCAGCGGTAAGCAGCCCATCGGCTTCCCCGACCGACGTCTCAGCAGAAAAGGCGCCGCGCCCCGCGTCGCTCTGGTCTACCACCAGGACCTCTGCGCCATGAACCTGGACCGGGCATACCAAGTTGTCCCATGCGGCGCCGCAACGGCGCAAAAAGCATTGCCGGGCCTCCGCACTGGGCGCGGCCCAAGCACAGTCGCCGTCCGACTTGTCGGAAAAGGCCGCCACGGCGGCTCCCAGGTTTTCGAGGACTTCAAAGCGTATCATAGATGCGTTCCCATGCTGCGGAGCCAAATCTGCCCCGCGCCATGCCAGCGGCGGCACAGTGTGCCATAGCGTACATCAAGGCGCAAGAGATGAGAGACGAGAGTCTACGTTGCGGCGGTCCACGAGCTGGGAGCATCGGCAACGGCCGCATGCTGCGCGCGTCATTCTCGTACAGGCACCGCTCCGCGGTCGCCGGGAGCATCCCATGCGGGGGCAGCGGCCAAGGGGTTGGTCTTCAGCGCATCGGGCGCCGATTCACAGTGCCGTGAATCCTGGCCTGATGCCGTACAGTGAGGTGTTCCATGGCGTTTCCTTCCCGCGTGTGTCTTGTACAACTCCTGTATACGGGGGGCAAGCGCCTTTCTCAATGGAAAATGTGGTTGCGGCCACGCCCCGTCAGGGGAGAGGCATGCCTCGTCCCGGGGAAGCGCGGCCCAAGGTGACTTGGCTCTCTGAACGGCATCTTCCTGCCGAAGGGGCCATTCTACTCGTCACGCGAGTCTTTGGGATAGCTTCTGAGAATTAAGGAATGGCCAAAACGACAGACTCGCCCCGGCTCCGCCAGAAGGCGGTTTGCGGCGCGCGAACACGGCGGGATTGATTTTCGCGTGAAAAAAAGCTGTAATAGCCGGGGTGTGGCAGAATCGGTCCTTGCTCGGCACAGGTCAGAACGCAAGAGGCCAAAGGAACGAGGTACGGCGTGCGTGCCCTTTTTCGCGCACAACGGGAAGGACCGAGATATGAAAAAGAGCGGATTTACACTGATCGAGCTGTTGGTCGTGATTGCCATCATCGGTATCCTCGCGGCCATTCTCCTGCCGGCCCTCGCCCGCGCGCGGGAATCGGCCCGGCGCGCCAGTTGCCAGAACAATCTCAAGGAGTGGGGCTTGGTCTTCAAGATGTACGCCAACGAAGACCCGGGCGAGCGCTGGCCGCCCGTGCAGTTCGGCGCTTTTCCCGATGTGTCCGGAACACCTCAGGTGCGCGTCGATGCGGGGCCGAACCTGTTCGTCACCTATCCGGAATACCTGAACGACCCGATGATCATCCTGTGCCCGTCGGATGCCGAGTACGGCGTGCATCTCCAGCGGATGAAGGACCCGGATACGGGTGAGTTCTGTATGGGAATTGCGGGACCTGATGCACAATCCTGCGCGTCGGCGGTGGACGCCAGCTACACCTATCTGGGCTTTGTGTTCGACCGGGCGGGTGACGAATGGGAGGCGGAAACCGTGCAAGGGGTGGTCACCCTCATCGGCGTGTCGGGGTTGCCGCTGGATTCGTCCGCGCTGCCGCCGCCGGACGCCGTGGCGCCTTCCCAGATTGTGCGCAGCCTGCTGGTCTTGATGGGCGATTTCGACCTGCGGGAAGGCGCAACGAGCATTCCCCCGGACAATTCAAGAATCCAGAAGGCGGTGGACAACGACCTTTCGGGCGCTGAGCTGGAAGGTTTTGGCAATACAGGCGGCGACACGGTGTACCGCTTCCGTGAGGGCATCGAACGGTTCCTGATCACGGACATCAATAATCCTGCGGCGACAGCGCAGGCGCAGAGCACCGTATTCGTCATGTTCGACCAGGCGGCCACCTCGGTGGAGCATTTCAATCACGTGCCCGGCGGCAGCAATGTGCTGTACCTCGACGGCCACGTGGACTTCATACGCTACCAGGAGAACGGGACCGCGCCGGTAACGCGCAACGCAGCCACGGCATTGGCGCTGTTGTCTGCCTTGACATTGTAGAAGCGGCTTCTCGCCACCTGAAGAACCCGGCGCGCGTGTCGCGGCGGCGCCGGAACGGGGCTGAACGTCATGGTTATGAACGCCCGTGAGAACTACCTGCGCAATGCATCCTTTCAACACCCGCAACGCATGCCCATGTGGATTTGTATTTCGCCCGCGTCCTGGGACGAGCACCGGGGCGCGATGGAAAACGTCGTGGCGCGGCACCCGCGCCTCTGGCCCGATTTCAGAAAGGGCCAAGTGAACTACGACGCCGTCGATTTCGGCCCCGCCTACACGGCGGGGCAGCCGTTTCGCGATGCGTGGGGCTGCGTCTGGGAAACCAGCACCAACGGAATCGAAGGCGTCGTCACGGAGCACCCGCTGGCCACGTGGGATAGATGGGACCAATGGCGCGCGCCTGACCCGCTCAAGACCGCTGATCGCGGCCCGGTCGACTGGGACGCCGTCCGCCGCAACATCGAAGATCGGCGCGCGAAGGGCCTGCTGACGGAAGGCGGCTTACCGCACGGCTTCTTTTTCATGCGGTTGACGTATCTGCGCGGTTTCGAGAACATGATGATCGACATGGCCACGGAAGAGCCGATGCTGGGACCGTTGATCGACGCGCTCTATGAGCATAACCGGCAGCTGATCGAGCAGTACCTCTCCATGAGCGTCGATGTGATCACGCTGGGCGAAGACCTGGGCGCGCAGACCGCCCCGATTATCGGGCCGGCCATGTTCCGCAAGTACTGCACGCCGACTTACGAAAAGTTGATTCGCCCGTGTCGCGAAAAGGGCTGCCACGTCATGCTGCACAGCGACGGCTATATCATGGACCTCATCGACGAACTGCTCTTCGCGGGCGTGACCATTCTGAACCCGCAGGACTTGTGCAACGGCATCGACAACCTGCGCCGCGAACTCAAGGGCCGCGTCTGCATCCGGCTCGACGTGGACCGCCAGACAACGGTGCCTTACGGCACGCCCGCCGAGATTCGCGATCTGGTCGAGGAAGAAGTGCGCACGCTGGGCGCGCCCGAGGGCGGCCTCGAACTCATCGCGGGCATCTACCCGCCCACGACGCCCGAGAACGTCCACGCGCTGGCCTCCGCCTTCGAGGAATTCGAGACCT